>JARFRT010000578.1 GCA_029287105.1 Akkermansiaceae bacterium
AATCTGGGCCGACCAGTCGTGGGGCCGGTTCTGGGGCTGGGACCCCAAGGAGAACGGAGCGCTGCTCATCGTGCTCTGGTGTGCCCTCATCCTCCACGCCCGCTGGGGCGGCTACATCCGCCGACGCGGCCTGATGATCATGTCCCTGTTTGGCGGTGTCATCACCTCGTTCTCATGGTTTGGCGTGAATATGCTCGGCGTGGGTCTGCATTCCTACGGCTTCATGAACAAGGCCTTCCCGTGGCTGCTCGCATTTATCCTCAGCCAGCTGGTCCTGATGGCCATTGCCGCGATCCCGCAGAGGATGTGGCGGAGCTTCAAAGAAGAGGAAGTGCCCGTGGACTCCGAGTAAGCCAAGGCCGTCCTTGCGCCCCCCCCCAAATCAGGGGGGGTAGAATGGCGGCCCGCGCCGGGCCTACCGGCCCGCCTTGATCGGCGCCTCGATGATGCCTTCGGCCGTTTCCTTCTTGAGCCTCAACTGACCGCAGGCGGCATTGATGTCGTGCCCCTTTTCCAGCCGGAGCGTGGTGTTGATACCCGCATCGGCAATGACGTCGCGGAAGGCATAGCAGACTTCCTCCGTGGGCCGTTTCCAGTCGAGCCCGTCGACCGTATTATACGGGATCAGGTTGACTTTGGCGTTGATCCCCTTGGCGCGTTTGGCCAGGATGGACGCCTGGTCCAAATCGTCGTTAACTCCTTGAATGAGTATATACTCAAGGGAAATCTTCTGCTTTTTGCGTAAACGCCAGTGGTGCAGGGAATTGAACAAATCCTTGATCGGCCACTTCGTGTTCACCGGCATGATCAGGTCGCGTACCTCGTCGGTGGCACCATGCAGGGAAATGGCCAGTCGGATCGGCACCGGGAACTCCGCAAGCTCCTTGATCTGGGGCGCCAGGCCGGAGGTCGAGACCGTGACACTGCGTGCGCCGATATTGAGCCCCCAATGGCTGGTGATGATTTCCAGCGCTTTGATCAGATTCTTGAGATTGGCCAGAGGTTCGCCCATCCCCATGAAAACGATGTTGTTGATGGACTCTCCGGTTTCCTTTTCAACCGCGAGCATTTGGCCGACGATCTCGGCCGCGCTCAGGTTGCGGGTGAATCCGGCCAGCCCGGAGGCGCAGAACTTGCACCCGTAGGCGCAGCCGACCTGGGATGAGACGCAGATGGTTTTGCGCGACGATTGCCTGCCGTTGAGACCCTTCGAGGCGGGGATGAAAACGGTTTCCACGTAGCGGCCGTCGTGGAGCCGGAACAGGAACTTGCGGGTGGTGTCGTCGGCACCCTTGGTTTCCACGTGGTGCAGGTCGTTGATGTGGAATTCCTTCGCCAGTTGCTCGCGTACGGGGGCGGGGAGATTGGTCATTTCAGCGATGCTGCCGACCCTATGCTGGTAGAGCCACTCGAGCATTTGCTTCGCGCGGTAGGGTTTTCCCCCGGAAGCGACACAGTACTGCTCGAGGTCCTCCTTGCTGAGGCCGAGTAGGGAACGGGTGACGGGTGGTTGTGTATTGACAGTGGCGGACACGGAGGGCTTTTAGCACAATTGTTGCGAAAGGCACGGATTATTAGATTCCTGCGGATCGAGCGCTAAAATGACAAATTCTTTGACGAATCTTGCTTGATTGCGCGCAAAATTGGGTAATGCTGGGTGTTAGCAACAATACAATCCTAACTACCATGAGCAACATAGCTAATAATCTAGTCGAGACCGTTGGCAATACGCCACTTGTTAAACTCAATCACCTTACCAAGGGGCTCGGAGCCGAGGTTCTGGTCAAATGTGAGTTTTTTAACCCGCTTTTCAGTGTGAAGGACCGGATTGGTCGCTCCATGGTGGAGGCGGCTGAAAAAGACGGATCACTCAAGCCGGGAGGCACCATTATCGAGCCCACCTCGGGGAATACCGGAATCGCACTTGCCTTTGTGGCCCGCGCCAAAGGCTATCGCTGTATCCTGACCATGCCCGAGACCATGTCCCTCGAACGCCGCATCCTGCTGCGTATGCTCGGCGCGGAAATTGTCCTCACCCCCGGACCCAAGGGAATGGGCGGAGCCATCGCCAAGGCGAAACAGCTCATCGAAGAGGCCGGTGAAGGCGCATTCGGCCCGAGCCAGTTTGACAACCCGGCCAACCCTGAAGCACACCGCCAGACCACCGCTGAGGAAATCTGGGCGAGCACCGACGGAAAGCTCGATGCTTTTGTGGCGGGCGTCGGCACCGGCGGGACGATTACCGGAGTGGCCGAGGTGCTCAAATCCCGCTGCGACATGCTCGCCATTGCGGTGGAGCCGGCAGACAGCCCCGTGATCTCGGGTGGCAACCCCGGCCCGCACAAGATCCAAGGAATCGGTGCCGGATTTATCCCAGCCAACCTCAACGTGGCCATTCTCGATGAGACGATTCAGGTGTCCAATGAGGATGCCTTTGCCACGGCCCAGGAAGTGGCCCAGAACGAAGGACTACCCGTGGGTATCTCCAGTGGCGCCAATATCTGGGCAGCCATCCAGTTGGCCAAGCGGCCCGAGTTCAAAGGGAAACGCATCGTCACCGTAGCGTCAAGCTCGACCGAGCGCTACCTCAGCACGCCACTGGCGCAGCAGGTGAAAGAGGAGGTGAGCCAGCTCGCCGTCTCGGATATCTGAGTTCCCAACCCGGTCACCGATTCGATGGACAAGGCACAGATCAAGGAAAGCATCCTTGGCATGGGAGCCAAGGCCCGCGCGGCGGCCTATGCCTTGGCGGTGCTCGATACCGACCAGAAAAATGCCATTCTCCACGCCATGGCCGCCGGCCTGCGTGAGCACCGGCGGGATATTCTCGATGCCAACGCACTGGATATTGCCGCGGCAGAGGCGCATGGCCTGACTGCCGCGATGCTTGACCGGTTGCGGCTCGACGCCCCCCGGCTCGAAACAATGGCCGCGGGTGTAGAGCAGGTTGCCGGGTTGCCCGACCCCGTCGGGGAGGTGCTGGCCGATTGGACACGGCCCAACGACATCCACTTCGAGCAAATTCGCGTTCCGATCGGGGTGATTGGGATCATTTACGAGAGCCGGCCCAATGTGACCAGTGACGCAGCCGTACTTTGTTTGAAGTCGGGCAATGCGACGATTTTGCGGGGGGGGTCCGAAGCGATTCATTCGAACCAGGCGATTGCTGCGGCGCTTCAGTCAGCGGGTGAAACCGCGGGTTTACCTGAGAATGCCATCCAGCTCATTCCGTTTACCGACCGCGAAAGCGTCCGTGTGATGGCAGGCATGGACCAGTGGCTTGATGTGATCATCCCCCGCGGTGGCAAGGGCTTGATTGAAACCGTGGTATCGCTCGCCCGCATGCCCGTGATCAAGCACTACGATGGTATCTGTCACACCTATGTGGACAAGGAGGCCGATCTTGCTATGGCCGTGGCCATCGTGGATGATGCCAAGACGCACAAACCCGGGGTCTGCAATGCTCTGGAAACGCTGCTGGTTCACCGCGACGTTGCCGCCGAGTTCTTGCCCAGAATCGCGGCCGTCTTTTTGGAAAAAGGTGTCGAGATGCGGGGCGATCCCAGGACATTGGCCATCCTCGGTGATGCGGCCACGGCGGCCACTGACGAGGACTGGGACACCGAATATCTGGATCTCATTCTTTCCATACGGGTGGTGGATACCATGGCAGAGGCGGTTGACCATATCAATACGCACAGCTCACGCCATAGCGACTGCATCGTGACCGCCGACATGGCGCGTGCGGAAAGTTTTATGCGCCGGGTCGATAGCGCCTGCCTGTTCCACAACGTTTCCACGCGTTTCAGCGACGGTGGTGAGTTTGGCTTTGGTGCGGAAATTGGGATATCCACCGACAAGCTTCACGCCCGCGGCCCGATGGCGCTGCGCGAACTGACATCATACCAGTACCGTATCCGTGGCGATGGCCAGACGCGGACGAAGTGCGCCACAACGTAGGCGGCGACTTTCCCGTAGCAAAGAGCCTTCGCTAACTAACGCTACCTGATCTGGGAAAACAATGGCCCCATAATTAAAATTTAAAAATGCCAGGCATATAGTGATAGACTTATTTGTTAGATCTGCTAGGTTGGTTCCATGAAAACATATGAATCCCCTGAAAGTAAGGTAAAGAGAGAGTTGACGGATCTTGAGAAGGCCGATTGTAAGACGGGTCACATGGGGGGTAAAACGGGGCGGATTTACCGGTCATGGTCGGGTGGGCGGCGGCGGATCCTGGGTCTGTCTCTTATACACATCTGACGCTGCCGACGATGTTAGCACAGTGTAGATCTCGGGGGTCGCGGTGGC
>JARFRT010000015.1 GCA_029287105.1 Akkermansiaceae bacterium
CTCTCACCCAATCTCAACGGCAAAGCCTCAAAAACCAGCTCGCCCACCTCCCCGTCGAACACATCCAAACCATCGCCAGGATCCCCGTCGACAAGCGCCACAACGCCAAAATCCACTACCCCGAACTGCGCAAGAAATTACCGGGCCCAAAGGGGATAAGTTCTAAGTTTTAAACTCCAAATACCAAGCAGGACAGGCTACTTCACCTATCCTCCGCAGTGGACAGGACTGCCTCGCCCACTCGGCTATGCTGGTATGCAGCCCTCCTCCTCCGTCGGGCAGGAATGAATTCGTGCGTTGTCCACACTCCCTATCCCCCGCTCCGCGTGGGGCCGAAGGCCTGGGGAGGAGGGACACTCCTGTCCCTCGGCAACCCAAGCCCACAACCCAGGTCTTCCGTAATTTCCGTGCCTTCCGTGGTTCCAAAATGAATGATCAACCCAGGTCTTCCTTTCGCGCATTTCGTCTTTTTTCGCGGTCAAAAAACGAAGTAGCAACCCAAGAATATTCGTAATTAGCGGTCATCCCGACATCAAGACTTGCGGGTTTCCCCCGACATCCTACTATTCCGGTCATGAACGCCACACAGGACGACCCCTGTCCCGTCAACAATCGAAAAGTCCTGCTCATGGGCACCTGCCTCTGCGATGCTTTTTATGCCGATGCCGCCAAGGCCACCGTCGAAATCCTCGAACACCTCGGCGTCGAAGTCATCTTCCCGGTCAACCAAACCTGCTGCGGCCAACCGGCGTTTAACTCCGGCGACTGGAAATCGTCCCGCAAGGTTGCCCGTCATGCCGCCGAGGTCTTTGCCGGTGAACTCCCCATCATCGTCCCGTCCGGCTCATGCGCCGCCATGCACCGACACGGCAACCCGCTCCAGTTCGAAAAAGAAGATGACCTGCCTGTCATCGAGGACATGGGCCGCCGCACCTTCGAGCTTACTGACTTCATCGTCAACGAACTCGGCATCACCAGCTGGCCCGGCAAGCTCGATACCAAGATTGCCTTCCACCACTCGTGCCACACCCGCGGCACCGGCACCCGTGCCGCCGCCACCGCCCTGCTCAGCTCCATCAACGGCATCGACCTCGTCGAATACGGACAAAAGGAGCAGTGCTGCGGGTTCGGCGGCACCTTCTGTGTCACCTTCCCCAACATCTCCGGGAAAATGGGCACCCTGAAACTCGATCACCTCCTCGACGACCAACCCGACTACCTCGTCTCCGCCGACCTCTCATGCATGATGCACCTCGGCGGCCTCGCCGAAAAACAAAACCGCCCAATCACCTACCGCCACATCGCCCAGATCCTCCTCGCCTCCCTCAAAGGCACCACCCCCTGATCCTACTCTTAATCTTAATCATCAATCAGAAACCCCCTCAAAAACTAAGCCCAAGAAGGGATTTACGATTGATGATTGTTGATTTTTGAAATCAGAAGTTGCTAGAACTATGAAAAAATAAGAAGCTGCTAGAAGCATGAAACATACCCCAATCCATTTGGAAGATCGCCTGATTGACTTCTCCGTCCGCATTATCAATATCGCGGAAGAATTGCCTAATACCAAAGCGGGAAACCACATCGCTAGTCAATTGCTCCGATCTGGAACATCTCCTGCTCCGAATTATGGAGAAGCACAAAGTGCTGAATCCCGAAAGGATTTCATTCACAAATTGAAAATCTCCCTCAAGGAACTGCGCGAGTCATTAGTCTGGTTAAAAGTCATCGAAAGAAAACCTTTATGCGACCCCGGCAAAGTTACAGACATCCTCAAAGAATGTGATGAACTCATCGCCATCTTCGTCTCAAGCGTCAAAACAGCAGATCAACGCAATCCGTAAAAAATCAAAAATCCCGCAACTCTTGATTTCTTACCTTCTCCCTCTTACTTCAAAAATCACCAATCAACAATCATCAATCGTAAATCCATTTCTTAATTTCTCCATTTCCTAATCTCTCCATTTCTCCCATGATCGACTCCCACCATCACTTCTGGAAATACTCCGCCGAAGAATACGGCTGGATCACCGAGGACATGCCCGCACTCATGCGCGACTGCCTCGTGCCGGAACTCGATCACGACCTCGATATGTCCGGAGTCGACCAGGTCATCTCCGTCCAGGCACGCTGCTCCGACCGGGAAAACCGGTTCCTCATCGACCAGGCGAAAAAATCCGACGACCTCGTTGCTGCCATCGTCGGCTGGGCGCCGCTCACTTGCGACTCGCTGCGCGTCTTTCTCGACCAGTACATCCACGAGCCGCTCTTTAAAGGCGTGCGCGAAATCATCCAGGGCACGCCGGACGAACAATTCCTTGATAATGCCGACTTCGACCACGGCGTCCGCGAACTCACCCACCGCGACCTTGCGTTCGACCTGCTCGTGTTCCACCACCAGCTCCCCGCCGCCATCGCTTTTGCCGACAAACATCCGAACCAACGGATCGTCCTCAACCACGGCGGCAAACCTCCGATCTGCAAACGAGGGCTGACCGACCCCGACTCCAGAAGCTGGGCGCGCAACATCCGCGAGATGGCGCGCCGACCCCACGTCTACTGCAAACTTTCCGGCCTCACCACCGAGATCCAGGGCGACGACGCCTCCTGGGACACGGCGCTGCTGCAACCCTACGCCGACACCCTGCTCAACGCCTTCGGTCCGGAACGTATCATGTTCGGCTCCGACTGGCCGGTGTGCCTGCTCAACACCACCTACCCCGCCTGGCTCAACACCGTCGACAACCTCATCCACACGCTCAGCCCTGACGAACAAGCCGCCATCCGCCGGGACACCGCCGTCCAGTTCTACAAACTCCAAGTTTCAAACGCCAACTAGCAAAACCTGATCGCCGCACATAGATCACCCATCCCTTTTCACATCATGCCATCACACCAACTCATCGATACCTACGCGTCTGAGATCAGCGCGGAGAAACAAGCCTCGGTTATGGACGGCACCTCCTCCGGCACCGAAAAACGTTACAACGTTCTGTTCAACGACTACCAGGACCCCGATGCCATCCGGAAGGTCGCGGCACAAATCAAACAGCACACCCTCGAACACCTCGATACCTACCTCGCCCAGGCCGAGGAAAAACTCACCACCAACGGCGCCCACGTCCACTTCGCCGACACTGGCCAGGACGCCCGCGAGACCGTGCTCAAAATCCTCCGACAACACGGGGTCAAACGCCTCACCAAATCAAAGTCGATGGCGTCCGAGGAAATCCACCTCAACCCGTACCTCGTCAAAAACGGCATCGAATGCCTCGAAAGCGACCTCGGCGAGTTTATCATCCAGCTCGACGACGACGTGCCGTCACACATCGTCAAGCCCATCATCCATAAAAACCGGCGCGAAATCGCCAACACCTTCCTCAAGGAGGGCATTGCACAGGATTACAACGACGATCCCGAAACCATCACCCGCCGCGCCCGCACCCACCTGCGCGAGAAATACTTCGAGGCCGAAGCCGGTATCACCGGCGGCAACTTCGTCTCCGCCGAGTCCGGCCGTGTGGTCCTCGTCACCAACGAAGGCAACGCCCGCTTCGGCATCGCCCCACCCCCCGTCCATATCGCCCTGATCGGGATCGAAAAGCTCGTCCCGCGCGACCGCGACCTCGGCGTCTTGCTCAACCTGCTCGGCCGGTCCGCCACCGGCCAGCAACTCACCGTCTACACCCAGTTTATCAACGGCCCACGCTCCGCCAACCAACCGAGCGGCCCGGAACACATGCACGTCGTCTTTATGGACAATGGCCGCAGCGATATCCTCGCGTCCAACTGCCATGAAATCCTGCGCTGCATCCGCTGCTCCGCCTGCCAGAATGTCTGCCCGATCTACCGCCAGTCGAGCGGCCACGCCTACCGCGCCACCTACGGCGGCCCCGTCGGCGCCGTCCTCTCACCCCTACTCGCCGGCGACAAATTCCCCGAACTCGCCGACCTCCCGAAAGCCTCCACCCTCTGCGGCGCCTGTCAGGAAGTCTGCCCGGTCGATATCCCCATCCCCACGCTCCTGCTCAGGCTCCGAGACAAGGCCAAACAGGAAAAAGTCAAGTCTCCCGGCAATCTCCCGATGGCCCCGTTCGCCGAGCTCGCCACCTCCCCGAAACTCTGGCGCACCACCATGACCATGTCCAAGGCCATGAACCACCTCCCCCTCCACGTCGCCCCCATCAAACCCATGCAAGCCTGGCTCGGCCAGCGCACCCTACCCAAATCCACCGGCGGGGATTTCCGCAAATGGCTCAAAAAACGCCAACCCTAACAACGTGACCGCGGCTTCCAGCCACATGCTCAAGCCTCCGAGCCGACGCCGTCGAAAACATTGAGAGCAACGCTCGTTAGACGTTGGTCCCGGCGGCGGACGTCAGAACGGCTCCATGAACCCGCCTTGGAAAATGAGATCCACAGTGAGGAGCGCTCGCGCCCCCCAACAGGGGTCGCTTGGTTCCCACTATTTTGTTGCGTTGCGGATTGCCGCCCATGCATCTTGCGTTCCCGGGTTTGGAGTTCCATCATGCTCGCGAATCAACACCACACCATCCGTCCCATGCGCGCACCATCCCGACTCATCCCGCTCTTCATCGCACTGACCTTTCCCGCTCTGGTTCAGGCCGAGCCACTCAAGGTGTATATCCTGGCCGGCCAGTCGAACATGGAGGGCCACGCCCATGTGAGGACCTTCCCCCATGTCGCCATGGACCCGAAAACCAAGCCGCTGTCTGACCTGATGCAGGACAAAAACGGCAAGCCCCGGACGGCGGAGCGCACCTGGATTTCCTACCTCGGTGCGAGGAAAGCTGAGAAATCACTGCTGGAAGGCAAGCTGACCGCTGGTTTCGGTGCGCCGGTGAAAGGTCCGAAGATCGGCCCGGAATTCACCTTCGGCCTCACGCTGGAAAAGCGCATGAGCAACCCGATCCTGCTGATCAAGACGGCCTGGGGCGGCCGCAACCTGTCCACCAATTTCCGCCCGCCGAGCGCCGGCCCCTACAAGCTCAATGAATGGCAGGTTGAATTCGCCAGGACGAAGGGGAAAACCGTCGAAGAGAACGAGGCCAAAATCAACGCCAAGGCCGGTGTCGAATACCGCCAGATGGTGGCCCATGTCAAAGACGTGCTAAGCAACATCAAGCGTATTTACCCGGACTACGACCCGAAACAGGGCTACGAAATCGCCGGCTTTGTCTGGTTCCAAGGGTGGAACGACAAGGTCGACAAACACACCTACGCGTACCGCGACCAACCCGGCGGCTACGACGTTTACAGTCAATTGCTGACCCATTTCATCAAGGATGTGCGCAAGGAATTCGATGCCCCGAAGATGCCTTTCGTGATCGGGGTCATGGGTGTTGGCGGCAAGATCGATGTGGCAAATGGCGACCAGAAAGCGGCCCGCAACCAACGCTTCCGCGAAGCGATGGCGGCACCCGCAAAGCTGCCGGAATTCGCGGGCAACGTGCACGCCGTGTGGACCGAGCAATGCTGGGACGACAAGCTGGGCGCGCTCGAAGACAAACGCACCGCCGTCAAAGGCAAGCTGCAGGACATCAAGCGCAACAAAAAACTCAGCGAGGTGGAGCGCGCCGCCAAGGAAAAGGCAGTGAGGGAGAGCAGCGCCTTCACCCCCGAGGAGCAGAAACTCTATGACGCGGCCATCTCCAACTTCGGCTTCCACTCCCTCGGCTCGGCCAAAATCGTCGGCCGGATCGGCGTGGCATTCGCCG
>JARFRT010000043.1 GCA_029287105.1 Akkermansiaceae bacterium
GCCCTGAGCAAAGCGAATAATACAACACCCCGCATGCTGAATGAACTGCTCTTGGAAAGAGGGCTGGACGGCCTAGAGGCGGGACACATCGTCATTGAGCCCGCTACGGCAGCAGGCTAGGCCAAGCAGTAACACGCAGGATCAAGCCGCCCCTGAGAGATTGGAGGGTGGCTTTTTTGTGTCTGGCAAAAGTTGATGGCCTAACATTTCACCGTTAGAAATTGACCACCCGATTGACCACCTAAGAGTGAAAAACTAGCCTAATTATCATTTTTTTACGAATCGGAAACCACCGGAAACCCTTG
Organism: Akkermansiaceae bacterium; assembly: GCA_029287105.1. GTDB lineage: Bacteria > Verrucomicrobiota > Verrucomicrobiia > Verrucomicrobiales > Akkermansiaceae > Oceaniferula. The sequence goes on from JARFRT010000043.1 coordinate 306, forward strand.
ATTTCACAAGGATTTGCCAAGTATGACACCCCCGCATTAGATTTGACGAAACTTTGTTTCTGATGAATAGTTGACATCCCAACCACACAGCTCATGAAAAAATCCAACACCCACCTCAAAGCCCTCTCCATTCTTCTCGGCATCGCCTTTTTCCCCTCATCGCTGACGGCACAAAACAGCACCCCCGCCTCGAATAAAAGCACGTCCGAAACCACAGGCCCCCGCAGATTCTGGCAGGCGAGCGTGTCAGGCGGGAACTATATCGTCGCCCTCGACCGTATCTCCTCCATCAGCAAACATACCTACCTCATCGACGGCAACCTGCGCGTCACCGAGGTCGTCATCGATACCAATGGCAACTCCCTCGTCCGCTTCTATTACATCATCCCGGTAAGCGAGGATTCCAACTCCAAAGTCGGATCAGGACTAACCACGCGCGGCAAAGAATTACTCGACAAGGTCGGTCAACGCACCGGCGCCAACGCAAACACGGCCGTCGTCAAACAATACCCGACCACCACCCACTCCAAAACCGTGGAATTCCGCGTTTCCGATGAGGGCGATCTCAACCAGCTGTTCAACAGCGTCAGCAACGCATGGTTCAAAGGAATCGGCAGGAAATTCACCATCAGGAACGCGGAGTAACTCCCCAGTTCTGCCACACGCAATACAATCACCCGATTATCCCGGAAGATCATTTTTTGTCGTTCCCGGACGCCCCCGGAATCAAATCAAACACGCCCCCGACGCCCTCGCGGATGATATCCACACCGCCGTCCAGAACACCCGTGCCCTCATCCAGCACATCAGTTCCGGCGTCCAGGACCGCTTGGGGAAGATCAGTGGCGGTCTCATGCGCAAACTTCAATGCCATCTTCCCCGTTTCCGGCACCAACTCGAACATCCTCTCTCCAGCGGCGGCGATCATTCTGTTACTCAAATCCTCCTTCGGATGATCCATCGTCCCCGTGATCCGCAGCGGACTCCACAACAAGCCGTGCTCACCACGGAGAAAAACCTTCGTTTCCGCACCGGGGATATGCGCCAAGGTCCCGGGGATGATTCCCACTCGGAAACGTCCGTCCAGCCGACCGTCGACCACACTCAAACTGCCCACCACACGGACCAGTCCCTCACTGGCAAACACGATATCCGTGAGCTCCAGACGATTTCCCGTCCGCGAGAATTTCAACCGGGCCTCCGATAAATTCAGCCTGCGGAATCGGCGCGTGTTGGCATAAGCCGCGATCCTGTCCAGAACAGGCAAGGCCGTCAGCACCCCGTTCTTAAGCTCCAGCTCACCCCGGGTGGTCGTTCCGCTTTTGGCCGAACGCACCTTGAACCTCGTCGTAAGATCTCCCGTGATCCTCTTCTGCCAGTCCTCCGGAACCAACTCCTCGGACCGCACATCACTTAGAATACCCAAAAAGCCGAAATCGCCCCCCTCAACCTCACCATGCAGCGTCAATAAACCCCGCTTGTAAACCTTGGACCGAGACTCGGTCAAAAAAATCCTCCCGCCCTTGTACTTGCCACGTGCGGAAATCAAATGAAGCGGGGAGCCAAACCACGAGGTGTCAATCACACCACCCGACAAACGGACATCATACCCCGCCGAGCCACTTCCCTCATCAATCCGAGCCGCCATGTCCGTGGCCGACAACCCACCACCCGGTGTCTTCAGATCCAAATTCATGCTGAATACCTGCACCGATGCCAACTCGGCGCGGTCAGGCAACAAACCCTCCAAGAAACCCGGCTTGGTCGACTCTGCCACAGCACCATCCTCCTCGGCTTCATTCTCGGCCTCAACGCCCGACTGCCCGTCCCTACCCGTCGTATCCAACACCAACCCAAGCTTATTCACCCGGACATCAGAAACCTCCCACACACCGCGACGCACTCCGGCAAGGCCGAGATTAGCTTGGACTCCGTCAGCCCTCATCTGGCGAATCACCTCCCCATTCTCAACTGACAGTCCCGCGGTGCTCGCACGCATTCCCTGCCACTCAAACAGCTCAAATTGCGCGTCCGCGCCCATCACCCCGCCAACCGTCCCCCCCATAAAGACACGGAAATCATCACTGTGCAAATACGACTTCAACCATGCGTATAAGCCGAATCCCGCTAAAATCACAACACAAGTCAGCACAGACACAATACGGATCACCCATTTACCCACGTTCCTTCCACCCCTCTCCCTCCGTTCGGCCTTTCTTCTCGATGCGCGTCTCGACATAGTGCAAAACTACCCCTCTCCCCTAATTCTACAAGTTTTCTTCTCGCTTCCGGAGGCAACTTTCTTTAGTTAGTCTTGTCGAACAACCCACACCTTCCCTACCACCGTGCTCGAACTTAAAGACGTCTGCTTCGCCATCCAAAAAGACGGCGAGCCCCTCAACCTCATCGACAAGGTTTCCCTGCAGGTACCCCGTGGACACTTCATGGCCATCGTCGGCCCGTCAGGCTGTGGCAAAACCACCTTGCTCAAAACCATCGCAGGCCTGAATGAGGAGTCGGACGGCTCGCTCTATTGGAACAACCTCAACCTTGCCGAGGAAAAAGACTTCGAGCCTGCCGAAATCGGATACGTCCCCCAGTTCTCCATCGCCTACGACCAACTCACCGTCGACGAGTCGATCGAATCGGCCACGCGCCTCCGAGTGAAAATTAAAAATTACTCGGACCTCGATAACCGCATCGACCGCATCCTCGAGGAAACAGGGCTCGCCGACCTCGCAGATCGCCCGGTGAAAGTCCTCTCCGGCGGACAAAAACGCCGACTCGGCCTCGCCATGGAACTCGTCACCGGCCCCCACCTCCTGCTCTGCGACGAAGTCACTTCCGGACTCGATCCCCGCTCCGAACGGGACATCGTCCGCCTGCTCCACCAGCTATCCCGGCGCGACGGCCGCACCGTCATCTCCGTCACCCACTCGCTCGCCCACCTCGAACTCTACGACTCCATCCTCGTCCTCCACGAAGGCCGCGTCGCCTACCACGGCCCGCCCGCAGGACTCACCCACTACTTCTCCGTTGAGGACACCGAGGAGGTCTACCCCCAACTCGCCAAACAACGCTCGGAAAAATGGCAGTCGTCATGGAGCAAGCACCGTGAAGCCTACTACGGCCAACTCGAGAGACGCCGCAACGAACTTATTCAAAGCGGAGACCTCTCCGTGCCTGCCGACAACACTGCCGTAAAAGAATCCGCCCGGAAAAAAACCGCCACCACCCCGCTCGAGGACCCTGCCGCCGCCCAGGAAATCATCCGCGAGGCATCGGAACTCGTCCAAACCCCGGGTATCTTCAGTCAATTCTCAACACTGTTAGGAAGGCGGTGGAAGATATTCTTCCGCGACCGTGGCCAGGTGTTCCTCCAGCTCGCCATCCTCGTCTGCTTCCCCATCCTCGTCGCCCTCTTCAGCGATCGCGGCAACGAAAACATCAAAAGATTCTCAGACCGATACGAGGGCACACTGCAACAGATCCAGGAGCATACCATGGTCGAAAAAAGCTACCTCAGCGTAGGCTCCGCGGTCTCGGGCATTGTCATGTTCCAGGTCGTCCTGCTTTCGCTCATGGGTTCTAACAACTCAGCCCGCGAGATCGCGGGTGAACGGCTCATCTTCGAGAAAGAAAAGTTCGGTGGCATCCGGCCCATCGCCTACCTCGGCAGCAAAGTCGCCTTTCTCGGCAGCCTCATTCTGATTCAATCACTCTGGATGGCGATCTTCGTCCAGCAGTTCTGGAAGTTCCCGGACGGAGCCGAAGCCGGCTTTCTGGATCATACCCTGTTCCTTGTCCTGATCAACGCGGCCATGACCTTCGTCTGTCTCGGCATCTCCTCCCTGATGAAAACCGCAGAGCAGTCCTCGCTGCTTTCCATTTACCTGGTGGGCTTCCAACTCCCGCTCTCAGGGGCCGTACTCGCCTTGCCGGAAGGCATCGAATCGATCACCCGCCCGTTCATCTCCGCCTACTGGGCGTGGTCCGGCAGCATCGATTCGATGAGCCCAAGCTACCGCAATGCCATTGACGCCGTCACGGAAACCTCCTTCCAATCCTCAAACGCCTGCCTCTACCTCCTGACTATTCACATTGCCATCGGCCTCATCGCCTCCTATGTCGGCCTCAAACGCCACCACTGGGATTAACCGCCACCCTTTACAAGGTCTTAACACAGTTGTTGTGGCATTTTTTCCTTTTTCAGAATAGTTGTACCTTACCCACCGTCACAATCCCATGCCTCGCCGATCCAGATCCACATCCAAGAGTAACAACAATCTCGCCGTCTACATCATCATCACCATTGCCGTGGTCGCCGCCCTGATTGCGGGCAAATTCATCCTCGATAGAAGAGCTCAACACTTCTCAGGCCTGAGCGAGCTTCCCATCGCCGATATCAAGAATAATGCCAATAGCCTGAGCGGCAACGAATACCGCGTGTCGGGGAAAATCACCGAAAAACTCAAGTGGACCGCCGATCGAGGCCAGGTCATCAGCCTCACCGTCGACCAAGGGGAAAAGGGCCATGGCACCATCCCCGTCATCGTCCCGGCCGGCATCGATAACGTCAACCTCGAACGCGGCCACAGCTACACCTTTAAAGTCGAAATCAACCGGGAGGGTTTGCCGGTTGCCCTCGATGTAAAAGCACAGTAGGTTACCCCGCTTCACACCGCCGACCCGATCAACGTCCCCACACCCGCGCCTTGGAACCATGAAACATCAATCCATCCTCTTGCTCATCACATTCGCCGGACTTACGCTCCCGTGCTATGCCCAGGTCTACGACCCGAACAACGCCGGCACCACCGGTCCCACCCAGCCCAATAATAATGGCGACACCACCATTGTCCGCCAACCCAAGAAATCCCAGTCCCCCTACGGCAACGAGGTGCCGTTCATCGACCCCACCCAGGAGACCATCTCCCTGATGGGCCACACCTTCAACCTCGGCGACAACCGCCTCGGCGGGCAGTTTGAAGCCTACCTCGCCGACACCCCCAATACCTCCCCGGCAGCCAAGGAATACCGCGAAACCATCGACGCTATCCTGACCGCCGTCTCACCGCACACCAAGGGGGTCTCCATCGCGCAAAAACTCCGCAACGGCTTCGCGCTCCTGCCCCGCGCCTCGTCCTATCCGGGCGACGGCAGAATCTGTGACTCGCTCTCCAATGCCATCTACGCCGCCATGCTCTCCAAAGGCTCCGTCAGGAATTCCAAGGAATACATCCAGGACCTCGAAAAGGAGAAACAACGCGTCATCCGCAATGCCGACATCACCGCCAGAAAGCAAAATATCATCGACGGACAGGGAAACACCAAAAAAACCGGCCAGCCGAAAAAAGGAAAAAAATCCACCCTGGAAAAATCCACGGAAACCTTCGAACTCCAGGATATGCAGAAACGCATCCTCGAAATCGAGGCGCTGAAAAAACTCCACCAAGCCAAGGATGAGGTGAACATCATCCAAGCCAAAATCCAATACCAAGCGCTGCTCGCCCAACTCTTCGTCCAGCGCCGCTTCGAACACGTCGTCATCGGAACACGCTTTTACAACCTCATCTTCCGCGACGGCGATAGTAAGATGCGGCTCAAAAAAGGCTCCGATGTCTCCAAGTTCTTCGGTGAAGGGCTCGGGGTCGACCCCACCGTCACCGGCCTCGACTCCGCCGCCAACGAAGCCATGCGCAAGGTGACTACCTTCGTCGCCGCCTTCCACAACCACATCAGCCACAACGAACTGCACAGCGCATCGAAGCGCCTCACCGAGGCCTTCGCGATCGGAGAATTCCTCCCCGCCGTGCAAACCGTTCCGGGTGAGGAACGCCGGAAAATACTCGAGTATGTCCGCGACGGTCACTCGCTGGTCAAGGCCATGGACGTCCACGACTATGCCAATGCCGAAATCCTCCTCAAGGCACTCAAAAAACGCTCGTCCGACTTTGATTCGACCAAAGCCGAGGGTGCCATCGCCGCCTACACCCGCGTGTCGAACGGCCACATCCGCTCCGCCCAAATCGCCCTGTTAAAAGGCGATGAGGCCAAGTTCGAACAGGAACTCAGGAATGCCACCCAGGTCTGGCCGACCAACCCCAGACTCAAGGAGGTCGATAAACGCCTCGACAGCATGCTCGACAAGGGCGATGTCGCCAAAACCCTGCTCGACGATTTTGACCGACTGCTCAGCGAGAATAATTACCGTGAAATCTTCAAACGCCAGTACGAGTTCGTCCCCGTCGTCGCCGACGACCCCCAACGCAAGGACGCCGCCGAGCAAATCATCAAAAACATCTACCGGATCGACGGCTCGATCATGCAAGCCAGTGAATTCTCAAAACTAGGCAATGACTACGCCGCCTGGGAATCGCTCGCCACCTTGCGCGCCGAGTTCCCCAAGGACCCCGAACTCCTCCGCCAGTTGGAAAAACTTTCTTCCAAGGTAGCAAACTTCACCGTTGCGCTCACCAAAGCCAAGGAATTTGAGGACAATAACCTCAACCCTCAGACCGGCTCCTCCCTCACTTGGTATCTTGAGGCCAAAAGCATCTACCCGGATAGCAAACACGCCCAAAAAGGCATCGACCGTCTCATCAAACGCATCCTTCCCAACCAGAGTGAAATCACCGACGGCCCTTCGACCGATCTGTCAGGAGACGATCTCTGAATCAAGCTAAGCAGCCGCTCACAAGCAGCAGGGCGATCAAGCTAGGGATTTTTAGACAGAATTAACAAAATCTCACAGAATTGGGCTTTTGTATAACGAGAGATTAAGAGGCTGAATAATCTTTTAAAGATAGGCTGGGGCTCAATCGGCTCTCCTCTTAAGCAAATTCTGTTCATTTTGCAGGTTACCTGAAGGCTATCTCCGCGAGCTCCGGTGCATGCGGGCACCGCCCTGTCGCAAGCCGTCCTCCATGCCGTTTCTCCGGCGCGGGGGCTTTAGGGGGCCCTATTGTCCAGCCCCCATCCACCCGGATCAGGCTCGCGATACCCACACGGGTGATAAGCGCTTACTGGATCCGTGGGATCACCCCGCGTCACAACCGTAACGGAGTCGCAAATTTCGTTTATCTTTTCCTTGCCACCGTGCCTGCTCTTCCTATGCTCATCGCCTCTAGTTCAGCGGGGTCTCAGTCCCCCGCTTTTTATTTTTCCACCCCTCTTTAGCCCCTCCACCCGCGCCTCAACGCCCCCTTCAACCACAGCCCTACCATGAACCCCATCCTTACTCCCATCGCCGGCATCGCAGGACTCGGTATCGCAGGCCTCATCCTCGCCACCATCCTCAAACGCTCTGGCGGCGAAGGCAAGGTCAAGGAAATCGCCGAGAAAATCCAGAAGGGCGCCATGGTATTCATGCGCCGCGAGTTCATGCTGATCTCATTCTTCGCCATCATCATCGGCGCCCTCCTCTTCTTTTTTCAAAAACCTGAATATGGCAAATACCAGGCGCTCGCCTACTTCCTCGGCTGCCTCGCATCATCGCTTGCCGGATTCATCGGCATGTTCACCGCCACCCGCGCCAACGTGCGCACCACCATCGCAGCACGCGATCACGGCCAGGCAGAAGCGCTCGGCGTCGCCTTCTTCGGCGGCTCCGTCATGGGCCTCACCGTCGCCTCCATGGGACTGATCGGACTGGGCGGACTCTACTACTTTTTCAGCGACAATCACCATGTCGCTGAAATCCTGGAAGGCTTCGCCATGGGCGCCTCCCTCGTCGCCCTCTTCTACCGAGTCGGCGGCGGCATCTTCACCAAGGCCGCCGACGTCGGCGCCGACCTCGTCGGCAAGGTCGAAGCCGGCATCCCCGAAGAC
>JARFRT010000070.1 GCA_029287105.1 Akkermansiaceae bacterium
CCGCAACATCGAACAATTCCTCGTCTATGACGATGAAAACCAAAGTGCCCACCTCAAGCTCGGAAATAGCGGCTACTGGTGGTACTGGTATGGCAGCGAAATCGAAGCCCACGAATGGTTCCTCAAGCTGCTCGCCGCCACCAACCCGAAATCCAAACAATCACGGGGCATGGTCAAGTACCTCGTCAATAACCGCAAACACGCGACCTACTGGAACTCCACACGCGACACCGCTTACTGCATCGAAGCCATCGCCGACTACATGCGTGCCAGCGGCGAAAACAACCCCAATGCTGAGGTCACCGTGCTCATTGACGGCAAGAAGATCAAAACCGTCAAGATCACCAAAAACAACCTGTTTAGTTACGATAACAAAGTCGTGGTCGCAGGCGACGCCCTCGGAACCGGCAGTCACAGGGTGGAACTCAGAAGAAAAGGTGACGGCCCGCTCTACACCAACGCCTACCTCACCGTGTTCACCAAGGAGGACTTCATCAAAAAGGCGGGGCTCGAGGTCAAGGTCGACCGCGCCTACTACAAACTCGAACGTATCCCGGCCACCGAAAAAACCGCCGGCACCGAAGGCCAGGTCGTCGGCCACAAGGTGGAGAAATACAAACGTATCCCGCTGAAGTCAGGCGACATGTTGACCAGCGGCGACCTCGTCGAGGTCGAACTGCACATCCACAGCAAAAACGACTACGAATACCTCATGTTCAACGATTGGAAACCGGCCGGTCTGGAGGCCGTCGACGTGCGCAGCGGATACACCGGCAACGCGCTTGGCGCTTACATGGAGATGCACCACGAAAAAACATCCTTCTTCGTCCGCCAGCTCGCCCGCGGCTCCCACAGCCTGAGCTACCGTCTCCGCGCCGAGATCCCCGGCAGCTTCAGCGCCCTGCCCACCCAGGCAGCCGCCATGTACGCCCCGGAACTCAAGGCAAACTCCGACGAAATGAAAATCAAGGTGCAGGACAAATAATACCAGTTCAAACCACCCCCGCAATCACCAACACCTCCTCAAAACCCATCCTCTCCAGCATCCCCCAGTCGGGGTGCTGGTAGAGCCGGTAACGCATCATTGCCGGGCTGTAGATTCCACACAAAAACCGGGCAAGCCGATGCGGGCTCGATAATGCCGGCCGCCTCTCGGCCAGCAACGTCTGGATCCGCGCCATCTCGTCCAGACTCACCTCGGCGACCCCGCTCACAGGTAACTTCCGCGGGCGCATCTTGCCGACACATGACGCGCACCGACCACACGGATCCGCCAGTTTCTCGCCAAAGTACCCGACCAATGACGCCGCGATGCACCTGCGCGAAACAGCCGTCTCAAAAACCTTTCCAATCCGCTCGCAGTCGTGTCTGGCATGTTGTTCAAACACCCCGATCACCTCACTGGTAAGTTCCACCAGACTGGCGGGCTCCTTTTTCACCCGGTAATGCACCAGGCTGTGACTCATCTTCAAGCGCACTTCACCCCCCGCCTCCAGCTCGCGCAGCAGCGCGACCAGCTTGTTCAGCCTGACCACATTCCCGTCCGACAGTTCCCACAGCGACACCCGCTGCCTCGTCTCCATCATCTGCTCAAGCACCGACCTGTCTCTCACGCTAAAGCCGCGTAAAACCCTCTCATTGGCCGCCACATCCCATCGCAACGGCACCACATGACACCACATCCACGAGCCCCCGTCAGGTGTGATCCAGCCCGCGGTCTCCAGCCGGGCCAGCATCACATCCAATAACTCAACTGACATATCGTTGAGCGTGCTCAGATTATACCGGGAAACAACCGACCGGTTCCCCTGGGAAAAAATATTCTGCAGCACCGCCTCAACCGCACGACGCCCGGGTTGCTTCGCCATCACCAGACTCTCCAGACTGACTCGGTCGTCGCCATTCATCAACACCTCGCAAGCGCTCGGCAGGCCGTCGCGCCCGGCCCGACCGCTCTCCTGGATCCACCCCTCCGGCGACTTCGGCGGATGGTAATGTACGACCGTACGCACATCCGGCATATCCACGCCCATCCCAAAGGCGATGGTCGCACAAATCACCGGGTAACGGTGCCCTACAAAACCGTCCTGCACCTCCGCGCGCGCCGCCGCCGACATCCCGGCATGGTAGGCACGCGCCGGAATGCCCGACCGTGTCAAAAATGCCGCCACCTCTTCGACATCACCGCGTCGCGTCGCGTACACAATCGCAGGCACCCCGCCTTCCCCGCCCAACAATTCCAACAGCCTCTCCCGCTTCCCCGCCTCATCAGCCACGGTCACATCAAAAGCCAGATTCTGCCTGAAAAACGACGTCTGCACCTGATCGCGTTTCAAAATCCCGAACGCCTTGCGAATCCCCTGCGCGGTCTCCGGCGATGCCGTTGCCGTCAACGCCAATACCACCCCGGGTTTCAGCAACCTCACCACCCTGGGCAGGCGGATGTAGGACGGCCTGAAACTATGCCCCCACTCCGCGATACAGTGCGCCTCATCAATCGCAACCAGCGCAATCTTGAGTCCGCGCAACAGCTTGATCATCGCGGTGTCGGCCAACCGCTCCGGGGAGAGATACAAGAGCTTCACCTCCCCCGCAGCCACCCGCGCCATCACCTCCTCACGCTCCAACTCACCCGTCGTCGAATCCAACTTCACCGCAGCCACCCCCTTGGCCACCAACCCTTCCACCTGATCCCGCATCAACGCAATCAGCGGGGAAATCACCACCCCCAAACCATCCATCGTCAACACCGGCAGCTGATAACACAGGGACTTCCCCCCACCCGTTGGCAGCACCGCCAAGGTATTCACCCCCGCCAGCACCCGCTCAATCACCTCCCCCTGCCCGGGCCGCAATGACCTGTGCCCAAAATTCGCTTCCAGCACTCTCGTTAGATCACTCACCGCCCGGCGATTATAGGAACCACCCCTCGATGCGCCAACTGTTTTTCAAGAAATTACCGGGTCATCCTCTTCCCTGTGCTTCCCTGCGCGTTCACAGCCACATGGTATGCAACCTGCTAGCGATTCTCGCGTATGAACCATCTCAACAACCCAAGCGTCGGATTCCTCCTTGATATGGACGGCGTGATCTACCGTGGCAAAAAAATCATCCCGGGCTCCGACAGCTTCCTGCAAAAGCTCAAATCCCTCGGCATCCCCTACCTCTTCCTCACCAACAACAGCCAAAGAACCCGCCGCGACGTTGCCCTCAAACTCACCCGGCTCGGCATCCCCGCCAAACCCGAGGAAATCTTCACCTGCGCGATGGCGACCGCGCGATATCTGGCATCCAAAAAACCCAACGGCACCGCCTACGTCATCGGCGAAAACGGCATGACCGCGGCCCTTCATCAGAACGGCTACACCGTCGTGGATGACGAGCCCGACTTCGTCGTGGTAGCCGAGGGGCGCACCATCAATTTCGAAATGATCGAAAAGGCCGTCCGGCTCGTTGCCAACGGTGCGTCACTCATCGCCACCAACCTCGATACCGTCTGCCCGACCGATCAGGGCATCCGCCCAGGCTGCGGTGCCATCGTCGCCATGATCGAAAGCGCCACCGGCAAACGGGCCTTCTCCGTCGGCAAACCCAGCCCCGTCATGATGCGCATGGCCCGCAAATGCCTGCAACTCAAGACCGACCAAACCATCATGGTCGGCGACACCATGTACACCGATGTCCTCGGCGCTGTCCAAATGGGCTACCGTTCCGTCCTTGTCCTCAGCGGCCAAACCAATCAAGAGGACATCCAAAACTACGCCTACTCACCAGACATCGTCACCCCCTGCCTCAACGATATCCCCGAGTCATTCTACCTCACCCCCGCCCTCACCCCCGCCTGAAAACTCCCCGACTCCCCGACTCCAAGACTTCAAGACTTCAAGACTCCAAGACTTCAAGACTTCAAGACTTCATCTCACAAGCCAGGCGGATCGCCTGGATCATTGAGCTGGGACTCGCCACCCCCTTGCCTGCAATGCCATAGGCGGTACCGTGATCCGGGCTCGTCCTGGGCACTGGCAAGCCGAGGGTCACATTCACCCCGGTATCGAAATCGAGTAGCTTCAGCGGAATCAACCCCTGGTCGTGGTACATACACAGCACGGCATCATACTCGCCCTCAGCTGCCGGACGAAAAATCGTATCCGCCGGGTGGGGTCCGCTGAACACGACACCATTGTCATTTGCCCGCAGCTTCGCCACCGCCGGTGCCACGATCTCGACATCCTCGCGGCCAAACGCGCCATTCTCGCCAGCATGTGGATTCAACCCACAGACGGCCACCCGCGGTTCCCGGATGCCGCGCTGGATACAGAAGCGTCCTAACAAATCCCCCACCCGTATGATCTCCTCCTCGGAAAGCAGGCCCGGAACCTCCGCCAAGGCGACATGGATCGTCACCAAAGCCACCGTCAGGTTTTTCCCCGTCAAGCACATCGCATAATTGTCACAAGCCAACCGAGCCGCAAAAAACTCCGTCTGTCCGGGAAAAGCAAACCCGGCCTGGTGCAAGCCCTCCTTGCCTACGGGCGCGGTCACCACCGCGTCAATCTGACCGGATTTCATCAAACGGACCGATTCCTCAAGCGCCTCGAGGGCGGCCCGGGCCGACTCCACCGTCGGCTCCCCGGGCACCACATCCACGCGCCTGCCGATCACGCGGAAGTCAAACCCGTCTGGCAGCTGCCCTGATGCCAGCGCGGCATCGACCACTTCGGGACCGATTCCGGCCTGATCGCCCAAGGTGATTCCTATGGTTGTCGGTTGCATGGTGCTTGCCCGCGATCATCTGCCGGGATTGCGCGAAGATCAACGAGAATAAAACAAAGACCAGCGCCGAGACCAGCGGGCAACCCTGCGGTCGTCTGGCAGGCTGCCCTGATGCATTCCATCTTCCCCGATTTTCACTCCAGCATACCCAGCCTGGGGTTGCATCCTGATCCAAGTGGCGCATATTGACTCGCGATGATTTTTCTCACAAGCAAATGGCCCATTCAGCTCGCCCCGGTTTCGAACCCGTTGAGCTCGTGGGAGAACGAAAAACCTGTTCACAACATCGACGGACACAGCCGACTCGGTCCGATGCCTCTCTTGCAGGATACCATTGCTCAAACATTCGATGCCCGGTCGCCGGCTTATTGTGCTTAGCTATGTCACCGGCCCATCGTCCCACGCGATCAAGTCAAGTCCCCCGTAAACAGCACCATTCAGGTCATGGCCACACAAGGCGCCAACAATCCACCCCCGAGGAGTAATACACCGCGCCGCAGGGACTACGCTGGTATCCTCCCCAAAAAGGGATGGCCACGCCGCAATTACCACTTCCTGCGCCATCGCCTCCTCCCCCAGGTCTTCCAAAAACGCAACGGTGCCAGCAGAGAACCCATCCCGCACCCACCCAAGGCTGGAAAAATCCGCGTCACCTGGATCGGCCACGCCTCATTTCTCGTTCAGTTCCCCGACCATTCCGTCATCATCGACCCCAACTGGGCAAACTGGCACGGCATGGTCAAACGCCAGCGCGAACCCGGCCTCGATCTCACCCTGATGCCACTCGTCGACCTCGTCATGGTCACCCATGCCCACTTCGACCACCTCCACAAAAAAAGCCTCAAAATCCTCGAATCCCACGAAGGCATCGTCGTGCCCAATGGCAGCAGGCCCTTGGTTGAAAAACTCGGCTTCCACACCGTCCACGAAATGGCCGTCTGGGATACCCTCAACTTCAAGGACCTCACCGTCACCCACACGCCGAGCCACCACTGGGGCGCCCGCTACCTCCACGACACCCACCGCGACTACGGCGGCTACATGGTTTCCTCCGGCGTCTGCAAGGTGTTTCATTGCGGCGACAGCGCTTATTTCGACGGCTTCAAGGAAATCGGAAAACACCACACCCCCGATGTCGCACTCATGCCCATCGGCGCCTACGATGCCCCCAGCGGACGCGACGTCCACATGAATCCCGAGGAGGCCGTGCGCGCATTCATCGAGATGGAGGCCGGCATCCTCATCCCCATGCACTACGGCACCTTCCCGCTGGGCAACGAACCCTACCACGAGCCGGTCGAACGCCTCATCGCCGAGGCCGACCGCCTCGGGGTGGCCGACCGCGTCCTCGTCCTTGCAGAGGGCGTCGGTATCGAGGTGGAATGCCTGGCGGAAACGAAAAAGTGAAATCAGGAGCTACCGAATGGTTAGTTCGAGGCATTGGGGGGTATTGAGTTGATATGCGGAGCAATGGCAACGGGGCGTGGCAACCATGGCCAGCGAACCGGGTGTTCTCCTGCCCCCGGTGACGCGGCCGGGTTTTTGTGGGGCCAGCAGAGCCCCCTATGGTTCAGCTCAGACGGAGCAAGCGTTGACGTAGGTGAGCAAGGTCACCCCTCGTTCGATTCAACTTTCTCCACTTGGCATATCTCCTCAGAAATGGAAATAATGTGATCGGCCCATAATCTGGCTGCCAGAGCGACATCGACATTCTCACTCTGCATCAACATATCCAGATACTTCACCAGACACTTATAAACATCTGTATGATAATTTTGGTCCATTTTTTTCAAAATGTAGTTATTGCCCGCATGATAACGTGGCTTTATCCATAAATGCAACTTGAAAGTTAGAAAATAGTCAGCAGAATCCAGCGAGATGCTGATTAGCGTCCGCACAGACACATACATATGAACCGACTAGCTATACAGTTAAAATCAGCCGTGGAATCGTCAGGGCTTACGCGTGCACAGATATGTGAACAGTGCGAATTGGAACCAGCGGCGCTTTCAAAGTACCTCACTGGAAAAATGCATCCGCGCAAAAACGTCCTCTCGCGTCTCATGAAAATCGTCCCTCAGGATCTGATTGGGCAGGTTTACGCCGCCTATATCATGGATGGCTTGCCCGAGGGGGCCAACGAATACGTATCCGTCCAAAAACGGAGCTCTGAAAGGTCCAAACGGCCTCCGAAAAATAGCCGTGGGGACAACGCACCACCGCTGCCCAAAGATCTCGAAGAGGCATTCGGCTACCTACGCTCAATGGCAGGCAAAAGTCCGGTTGTTGCTGACTCGATCCTCAGCACCTACAAGATGATGAAATGCCTGGATTTAGAAATGCTTTGAAAATGGCAAGGCTCAATGGGTGCTGCAGAGAGTCTTTTGCGATGTATCACGATCACAAAAGACCCCTACAGGGTATTGACACACAAAACGGCTATCCTGCCGCCCTGGCATAGAGAGCGGTTTTCTCGAAATTAATCTGGTAGTTCTTTTCCGGATCGTAATTGAAAAGCTGCTCCATCTGCTCACGTTTTGCCTCCATTTCGGCCGTGGGCTCAGGTTGGCTGGGCGTCCCGGCGGCGGCATCCTCCTCAGGAGCGCCTACGTCCGCGCTCGAAGCCACGGGAGTGGCCTCAGTGCCTCCCACAAGCACGGGGACGGGCGTGGTGGCATCCTTGCCGGCCTTGGCTGATTCCTGAGCGGCTTTCGTTTGCTCAAGCTTCAGGCGCAGATAAGTATCGCGCTTTTTCTGGAAGTCCTCGTAGGACACGGCGTCCTTAAACTCATGGACGACTTCAGTTTTTGCCTGGCCATCTTCTTCGGTGACGGAAAGCAACTGCGCCTCGTGAGGCACCAGAACATAGTTATTGCTCAGAGAATAAGCGTAGCTCTGCGCCATGAAACGGAGGTTTCCCTCCAATGTCTTGCGGGTCTCGTTAATCTGGCCTGCAATCAGTTCACGCTGTTGCACCGAGTCAGCCGGTGTTTGATCAAACTGGCGTGACAGGGAGTCCAAACGCTGGCGCTGTGCGCCAACGACCTGGAGACTCTGGTTCAAGCGGCGGTTTGCTTCGGCTCCCTCTACCACAGCGACGAGGGTAAAATCACCCTGTGGGTTCTCAAGAGTTGCTGGAACATTCTTTGCTTTCGCAATGGCTTCGGGGGTAACGGCTCGTTTCGTTGGGGTCTTATTCATGGTATTGGTGTTGTCGTTGTTATTGTCATTTCGCGAGTCAGAGTTCTGGGCTTGTACACCGGAAACCTGGTGAATCGCAGGGGGATCGGGGGCTGGCTTTGTTGGGGCATCGTTTTCGTTCCCAATAAAATATCCAACAGCAGCAGCTATTGCCATTCCGAGAATAGCGAGGGGAATATAGGTGATCGACTTCATCTTAGGTTTTCTTTGATTTTTTATGAGGCTCTACGGATGGAGCGTGGATCTCTTCGGATGGAAAATGGAGCGGGGCTATGAATCCCCGCTCCATTATGTATTTAGTCATCCACGATATTGGCATGCTATGAAGGAATACCTAGGTTGACCCAGACAAAGGGTCTAGAACCCATAGGTCAAACAGAGGTCAATGCTATGCATCTCGTCTGCATCGCTGCGGGACTCACCACGGTAGTTAACACTGAAGCGAAGGTCCTCAGTGAAGTCATAGTAGCCGCCGATTCCGTAAGTGAATGCAGAATCACCAAGACCCGGAGCATTCACCCTGAAGTAGGGGCTTCCGGATGCGAACATAGCGTCAACGTCACGGTCGCCGTCTTGGAAGTCATGCTGGTATCCGATGTAGCCGGTCACTCCGTAATTGCCACCCTCGGGCATGTAGGAGAATTTCACGGTCAGGTCGAGTAGCAGGGCGTCGGCATCAATCCCACTGATGTTCAGTGCGGCTGGACCACCTGTCTCGGTGATACTATCCGTGCTGGCATCGATGAATCTCAGACCAAGTCCGGGAGCGACCTTGAAGCCGTTCGAGTTGTAGGCTTCGTAGTCCGCTCCGACTCCCACCTGGAAGGCATCGGCATCGAATTCCTTCACCGTCAGGTTGGATCCGAAAACCCGGCGATGACCATCGAAGCTGAAGCTACCGTAGGATAGGTTCGCCCACACGCCGATTTTGTCGCTAGCCTGGTAATGGGCAAGGGCACCGATCACATAACCATCGGCATCGAGATTGAGCGCCGCGGCGTCAACCGATCCGCTATCCACTCCAACGAAGGCACCGTAAGTCAGCTTGTCGCCGGCCATGGCACGAACACCGGCGTAACCGCCGCTGCTGTCCATGTCGTAGTCATGTCCGTTGTTGGATGAGTCCGATGCCAGCTCCATGCTGTGGTATCCACCGAAGGCTTGGAGGCTGTGGCCTCCGCCGGCGGTTGAACTGAGGACCTGACCTTTCTCATCATACTCGACCGAGCCGGCGCTTGCGCCAAACGGCGTCGTTTGCATGATGGTTTCCGTGTAGCTTCGAGTGGTGTGCAGTGCGTAGTCGGCTGCTCCCGCATAGCCCTCAGGCATGGTTGAATTGATGGCTGCCAGCTTGCCAGCATTGCCACCGACATCGCATGCCTGCAGGATGTGATCGAGCACGTTCCCTGTTCCGGCATCGCTACTGTCGTAGTTACCCACGGTATCGATAGCGGAGTCAGTAATGGCCGTCAGCACAGCGAGCTGGTTGGAATCGATGTTGGGAATGTCGGCGATGGTCTCGAATTGGGCCAAGCCGGTTCCGACAACATCACCCGAACCAAGGTCAAACAGAACCTGTGTTCCGAATGTTTGATTGGCCAGGATGGTAGAACCTCCGATCGAGCTCCAGGCACCGTTGATTGTGCCGTAGCTATCGATGATGTGGAAACGCTCGCCACACTGGATGTTATCCGCGTTGAAGGCTCCCACTTCCTCGAGATCGAGGATGCTGTGCGCTGAATTCAGGGTCACATAGCCGGCCACATCGAGAACGTCGTGGTTGAAGAAGTCACTCGCACCGGTGTTGAACTCGATTTCGAGGGTGTCATTTTCTCTGTAGTTCCCACCGATGTTTAGCTCTCCGATATCACCGTTAAACTGGCCGGGAGCCACTGTGTTCTCATTGACGAATGTGCCAATCGTGTAGGCATCAACCGTGCCCTCACCCTGCAGTCTTGCGTAGGTGAAGTTGGTGTTGTTGACATTCCAGCTAGCAAACTGATCGACTGTGATCACACCGTTAGCGTTTTGCACTGCACCCTGGGTGGTGAGCGTGCCACCATCGATATCGATGGTGTCGGCATTGGTGTTACCCCAGAGGGCGGAGCTTCCCGTGGAATTCAGGTCGCCTGTACCAAGATTGGCTCCGACCCAAGTCGTGCCGCCGATGAGGTCGTAGCGGTTAGCTGTCAGCAGGCTGGATGCACCTCCATTGTCACGGAGGATACCTTCGAGCGTTAGCCTGTCGATGTTCTCGTTGCCACCCAGGTTGAGGGTAGCATCGTGATCGACGAAGACGCGAACTGTGGAATCATTGAGGCGTCCAGCTGTGGCCAGGTTCAGTTGACCGCTGTAGACATTAACAAACTCGGCGTCGGTATGCCCATTGAGAGTCACGGTTCCGTTACTGTTGACCGTTCCGTCACCCAGGTGGGCATTGGTAGCTGTCACCGCACCATGGGTGAGGTTGTAGCTAGTCGCACTGAGGTGGCCGGAGCCATTGAGCAGTCCACCGGAATTGAAGGTGCCGATGGTATCGCTACCTCCCAGTGTCCAGGTGCCGCCGGTCCAGATGTTGACGATGGCTGCATTGCCGTTGACACGGTTGCTGCTACCGCTAACGAGCGTTGCGCCGTTGCGGATGTCGATATTGACATCGTGGTTAATGAACAGGCCGTTGAGGGTCATCGTGCCGCTCTGGATATCTGCGTTATCGACGTTCATCGTGGAGTTCGCGGCAAACGATGTATTGTTAGCCGTTCCCTGGATCAGCACGGCGCCATTACTAGTCAGGTCACCGAGGCCGAGGTGGGTACCGATGTTGTTCACTGCACCGTTCATCAGGTTATAGGTGTTACCGGAAGCGGTCAGTATTCCTGCGCCGTTCAGAAGGCCGGTGGAGTTGTAAGTCGCAATCTCCTCGTTACCTCCGAGAGTCAGGGTGCCATCGTTGTTGATGATCGCGGTGTTGTTGATGCGCTCAGCGGCACCGAGCACGAGTGTTGCATCGGCAACATCCGTAGGATCGGCGATATTGATCACCACACCACTCTTGGTCAGGAGACCGTTCAGGGTAGTCGTGGTCGCATTGACATTCACCGTTCCCACATTGGCGTTCCCATTGAGGACATTCACTCCATTGAGGTGCAGCGTGCCCATGTCCGTGCCCTTGCCATTGAGGACGGTGCCCGCATTGGTCGTGGAGTTGGTCAGGTTGTGCGTCACCGCATTGAGGGTGCCGGCCCCTGCGAGGGTGGCGCCGCTCATGTTGTTGGTCTCAACGGTCTCGGTGCCTCCCAGAGTGAGAGTTCCGAGGTTGTTGATCACAGCTGCGTTGGCGTTGGTTACCAGTCCGTGCACGTCGGTCTCAGCGTAGGTGAGGCGCTCGTTCCCGTTGAGGAAGAGGTCGGCGCCCGCGTTGATGTTCACCGTGGCGGCAGCAGACTCGCCACCGAGGGTGACTTGCGCCGCGCCATTGACGTTGAGAACACCGAGACCCATGTTAGCTCCGAGCGTTGTCGTAGCGCCATTGGCCAGGTTGTAGGTATTTGCGTTGAGCAGGCCTGATCCGCCAAGCATGCTGTTAGGACCACTCAAGTTGAAGGTCGTCACTGTCTCGGTTCCGTTCAGGTTCACTGTACCGTTGGAAGTCAGCACGGCGTTATCGCCGATACGCTCGTCAAACCCGAGATTGAGGGTTCCAGCGAGCACGTTGACTGCCAGGCCAATAGGGTCCGTGATCGTGCCTGTCAAATTGAGCACCCCGGACTGAACGTTGACTACATCCGCAACAAGGTCGGCGCCGCCGGTTTTATTGCCGCCGAGCAGCACCGTGCCGTTGGTATTGAGCACTCCGTCGCCGAGATTGGCACCAGCCTGGGTCACCGCACCGTTATTGAGGTTGTATAGAGGGGCAAGAATCATGCCGTTGCCGCGGGTCAGACCTGCGGAGTTATACTGGGCCACCGTCTCATTACCGCTGAGTGTCAGAGTGCCGTTGTTGTTCAGCACGGAGCCGTCCTGAATCCGTTCGGAGGATCCGAGAACCAGTTCGCCACTGGGCATGACGGTGACCACATTCGCGTCAACTGTGCCGTTGAGGAAAACAGTTCCGCCTGAGGCCACTGAGAGCGGGCCGGAGAAGGTATTGTTTCCATCCAGGTTCAGGTTACCGCTGATACCGAGGCCTCCGTTGCCGGCGATGGTGCCGTCGAAGTCGATACCGTTGAGGAACAGGGTGCTGGCGTTGTTCAGGTTGATCAAGCCGCCGGTGTCACCGGTGACCTTCCATACGTTGGAGCTGTTATTGACATTCAACGTCCCGTCAACATCCAGAACGGAACCTGCGGCGGCGATGTTGGCACCGGAAAGGTTCAGCGTGCCGAACTGATCGATGTCCACCATGACAGGGTTCACACCGCTGCCGAGAGTGGAGTTGGTGATATTGACAGTGGAGCCGCCATCGATCTCCAGGTAAGTGGAGACGGCGGTGGTGCCGTTGAGCAGTTGCAGGGTGCCGGCCTCCACGTGGATACCACCGGCAAAGGCCAGGTTGGCACCGTTGAAGGTCAGTGTGCCTGCGCCCACTTTATTGAGGGCACCATGGCTATTCTGGATGGTGCCAGTGAAAAGACCACTGCCAGCCGTGATTGACGAAGTGCCGATGTCCACTGTGCCACTTCCGTTAAGCACGCCGATGGTTTCGTTACCACCGAGGTTCCATCTGCCGGCAACATTGACGGTGGCCGAGTTTTCCAGCCGCTCAGTGCCGAGGGTATTGAGTGTTCCGTTCGTCTCTATGTTGATGGTAGGTGAGGCCAGGGTTCCGACAACATTCAACGTGCTGCCATTGCCGGTATTGCTGCTCACGGTCGTCGTTCCGGTGTAGGTATTGTCCCCGGAAAGCGTGAGCGGAGCAGGTGCGATCCCCAGCGTATTTGTAGTCAGGTTGCCAGCACCTGCAATGTCACCAGAGATCGTCAGATTACCGTATGTGCGGAACGTCGCTCCAGAATCGATCTGGAAGTTGTTGGCGAGAGTGGCGGTTCCCGCGCCCTCGACCCCGACAGCAGCGGAGTTGGCAAT
>JARFRT010000083.1 GCA_029287105.1 Akkermansiaceae bacterium
TGATCGGAATGATCTCTGACTACCGAATGAACGATAAACTGGCTCCCACGCGCACCAAAGTATCCCATGCTGTAGAGAATGAATGCCATCAAACCGATGATCGTTACAATACGCTTCTTCATTCTTCTATTATTGTCTAACAGTTAAATGGACAGATGGCGGCAGTTTACGGGATGGGCCTCTATCTGTCTATCCTGTAAACTGTGGATGGTAGATTTCCTTTGAAATCAACGATTCGGGTTCAAATTCGCGCTTCAGTCTTCCTCCGTTGCCGCCGTGCGTCTAAGCACTTCTCATCCCGGGCCGTGAGGTGGGTTTCGGATGGAGGATCAGGGCAAGGGATTTGGGGCCGCTAAATCGGTGGTTAACGGACTGGGTGGTGAGGGCCGGTTTGAGGTCTTCCAGAGGTGGAATCCGGCTGTCTGTGGCCTCTTAGCAAGCCTCCGCCCTTGGTCGATTGGCCGGAAAACGGCGAAAACCACGCTAAAAAGTGATGGAAATGGCTGTGGCATGCAGAAAACTTACACACGATCCGAAAGTATGGGGTTGGCCCCGGAATGTCAAAAACCAATGTTAGAACTTTAGGCCGTAAAAATAAAAGATGTCATCCCATCATTCTCGTCATCACCAAATCCCATGACGGGGTGTCATTTCCTGAAGCGGTCGTGGAAAAGGCGATATTTTCAATGGTCATTTTCGGCGGTCATTTTTGATGGTCATTTTTGATGGTCATTTTTCTCTTATGATACAGAGGGCGGGCAGCCCGTTCACATTCCCTTCTTAAAAAGAGGGATCCGGGTTTCAAAAGCAAGTTCCCAGCCATTGAACGAAATAAATCGGGTGGCCGGGACGTAGTGTGAAGCACCTATGATGAAGATATCCACCCCTCTGTTATGTCTCGTCCTGGCCCTCTTTCCAGCCGGCACCGCTACCGCCGGGAAGGTCACGGTCACCTCCGGACCCTCCACCACGGTTGCGATTGCCAATGACCGGCTTGCCCTGCGCTTCGACCTTGGTGCGGGGACCTACCAGGCCATCGATCCGACGGATGGCACGGTCTGCCTACGCGGCGCCTTCTGGTCGATCGGGGACTGGTCATCCCGGGATGCCGGCAACAGGTTTGAGTGGCAGTCCGAGGTGATTGATGACGAACTCGGGACGGGACGGGTCCTGACGATTCGGAGCCAGGCCCCGGGGCAAGCGGAGCGGCTGCTGCAGGTGGCGGTCTATGATGGCGAGCCCTTCGTCGCCATGGCGGGCGGCCTGCATAACACGACTGGGAAGGCCCTGCAGTTGAAGACCATACATCCACTTGCCGGTGGTGCTCCCTTCCCGGACGTCGACAAGGAGAAGAACTTCCGGATCGTCGACGGTTTCGGCGGCGGCGAGCCGCTCGAATGGGGGGCGACCGCCTACACCGCAGTTCACCGGGGCAACGGGGTCAGGTCGCGCAACAACCTACTCATGACCTTCGGCGAAAACCGGTCGCGGCACTCGTTCACGGTGGGCGGATTGACCTATGCCGACTACGAGAAATTTGCGCAGATCCGTCAACCGCGGCGGACCGAACTGGAGTCCGGGCCGGACGGGCGGAAGTCGCTGCAGTGCTATCTGGATCTGGCCGGGGACCGGATCGACAAGTCGCCGGCGGGCCCTGTCCTGAAACTGCTGGAGGGCGAGTTTGAGGAGCACCCGCACTTCGGTCGCCTCTGGTGCCCCGAACTCAGCACCTATGCCGTTGCCAAGGACCATGTGATCTTGGAAGCTTCGGGGTTGAAACCCGACCAGACCTACACGCTCGGATTTTCGTGGTGGAACATGAACAAGCGCTCCGGCAGCCAGCAGCCACGCATCCAGTCGATCGTCCTCGACCAGGGGCCGGGCACCCCGAGACATGTGCTGCTGGCAAAACGCCGACTCCCGACCTGGAGCAACCCGGAGAAGCGGGAGGCCGAACAGGCCGAGATCCCCCTGCCGCGCGAGGCCTACGCCAACGGGACGATGCGGATCGTGGTCGAGCGGGTCGGAGGCGATCCACGTGTTGCGATCAGCGAGTTGTGGCTGCGCGATGGTTCGGCGGCGCCGCTGCTTGCCGCCAAGCCGACCCCGGTCAACGAGTGTCGGCGCCCGCGTCACCGCTACGATCTCCGCGTCCATGCCGACGATCCGGTTGGCAAGCGCGTTGAGCCGGGTATGACCTACCTGCCCGTCGACCGATTCTACCTCGACTTTGTCACCCGCAATCCCTTCGAGTCGCTGGAGCTCTACGGTCGGTCGATCCGCAAGGCACAGAAGATCGCGCTGAGCATGTACGACTTTCCGACCGTCTGCCTGTGGTATGCCCACGCCAAGGAGTATGGCGGCGGCGGCGCGGTCAACACCTCGGTCGGCGCGGTGGCGGAGGCGACCGCCATCAAGGCGTCCGGCTTCCTGAACTACTCGCGGGCCGCGGTGCGGTTGGTGCCGGACACCTACGAAAAAAACACCCAGCAAGGGTGGTGGGATGATGCGCATTTCCGGGCGCTTGGCAGCAGCAACCTCGGCGACTTCCCCGGCGGTCAGTACCAGCAGCCTTACGAGACCACCCGCAAGTGGGGCCGGGCCGTGACGGACATCGGCTGTATCCCCCTCATGTACAGTCAAACCGGATTCCGTTCCGAGGATTACGCCGAGGCCTTCCCCGAACACATGCTGTTCAACAAGACCCACGCGTGGCAGGACCCGGCCAAGACCATCGCGCCCGGGGACGAGAAGAAGTGGGCATTCCCCTGGGGCAAGGCTGCCAGCCTCTGGACATACGACTACACCGACCCCGGATTCCTTAGCCATTTACACGACGTCTATGCGAATTTCGCCGACGGCGGCATCAAGGGTCTCATGTTTGATTACCCGGCCTCCGGCTGGGCCTCGGGGGGAGGAATGGAGGACGCTTCATCCACGACCGCAGCGGCCTTCCGGACGATTTTCCGCCTGCCGCATGAGGCCCTCGGCCCGGAAAGCTATGTGCATGAGCGCAACATGGAGCGGGGCTCCGATGTGACGCTGGGGGTGGTTGCCTCGCAACGCACCGAAAACGATTCCGATCACATCAATCGCAACGTCGTGACGCGCTGCGGCTTGCGTTGGTACAAAAACCGCGTTGTGGTCAACTACGACACCGACTCAAAAAACCTCCTGCGGGCCAAGTCCCGGGACGAGCTGCGGTCTCTGCTCACGATGTCCTATACCGTTACCGGACGCCTTCTACTCGCCAACAGCTTCACCCAGTTCTCACCGGAAACCTTGCGCGACCTGACACGCATCTATCCGTTTCACCGCACGCCCCTCACCGCCCGCCCGGTCGACGCTTTCACCAGCGAGCACCCGCAGGTCTATGATTTCCGCATCAGCCCGCAGTGGCACCAGCTCGTCTTCTACAACACCGAGCCCGGCAAGGAGACCGCCGTTTCGGTCGATCTCGCCGGCAACACCGCCGAGGGTGCCCTGGGACTCGATCCAACCAAGTCCTACCACGTCCATGATTTCTGGAACGACCATTACGTCGGAGCCCTCCGCGGCAGTGGATCGCTGCAGCAGTTACTCCGACCGAACGAGGCCCGTATGATGTCGGTGCGCGAAGTGCTCCCCCGTCCGCAGGTCATCTCGACCGACCGCCACCTGATGCAAGGGCTACTTGAACTCGACCAGATCGCCTGGGATGCCGGGACCCGGGTTCTCAGTGGCACCGTCCGCCTTCCGGCCGGCGACCCGGTCACCATCACGATGGCCACCAACGGTTTCGCCGCCGTCGAATGCTCGGCAGACGATCGGGTCGGCGCGACACTCGAGTCGACTGACGCCGGGAAGGGCCTGATCAAGCTCCGCCTTGCAGCTGACAAGGGCCGCGTGGCCAAGTGGCAGGTCAGCTTCCGGAAGCCGAAGGGAAAATAACTGGTAGGGCCGACGCCGGCCGTGCATACAACAGGCAGTCCCACGAATCAGAAACAGGAATCCGAAAAAGAAGTCAGGTAAGAATGTCAGATGACAATGCAAATCTGTTAGGATTCACCCGCCTCTGCCTGCGACCGACCACCCACCATCCCACTCCGATGACACAACTGACACCCTGGCTCCACGCTCGCCTAACACTCCGGCTGACACCCCTCGTGGCCGCCCCCTTGGCCGCCCTATGCGTCTTCCTCGGCAGCCATGCCTCCGCCGCTACGGAAAAGCTACCCAACATCGTCATCATCTATGCCGACGATCTCGGCTATGGCGACCTGTCCTGCTACAACCCGAAGTCGGCCTACAAGACGCCCCGTCTCGACCGAATGGCGGCAGAAGGCATCCGGTTCACCGATGCGCACAGCCCGTCGACCATCTGCACACCGTCCCGTTACGGCTTGTTCTCCGGCCAACAAATCTATCGCTCGACCGGACGGGGCGGCGGAGCATTCGAAGGTCCCGGCGGCCCGAGCTACCTGAAACCCGGCACCCTGACCCTCGGCGGCATGCTGCAGGAGAAGGGATACCGGACCGGC
>JARFRT010000108.1 GCA_029287105.1 Akkermansiaceae bacterium
CGGTTCCGGGAATGTCGTTGTCGATGGTCGCGGGGATACCGGCAAAAGGGACCTTGAAGTCGCTGTAGAACTGGTTCAGGGCACGGAACGAGCCGTCGCCGCCGATCACAACCAATTTGGTGATGCCGTGTTTTTTGAGGTTTTCGTAGGCGACCAGTCGGGATTCGTATTCAAAGAATCGTTTCGAGCGTGACGACCGCAGAATGGTGCCGCCCCGGTGCATGATCCCTGAGACCGACGAGGGTTTCGCCTCTTCGATATTGTCGTCGATGAGCCCGCGCAGGCCGTTAAAGATCACAAACGGTTTGTAGCCGAGGCTACGCGAGTAATCGACGGCGCATTTGACGGCGGGATTCATCCCTGCCGCATCGCCGCCCGATGTCATGATTGCTATTCCTTCCATGGTGAAAAATTGAGTGAAAAAAATGGGTGGGAAGCCGTTGCCCTCAACGGCTTCATAGGGGATAGGTGCTGCATAGTGGGAAATCCTTGTTTTGTCAAGTTCTGCTCCAGCTGCCCATGTCATAAGATTGGCCACTTGTGCCATTTACATCTGGATCGCCCCGAACTAATTACGTCCCGCCTCGGAGGGAGAAATCCTCCGACTCCCTTTAAGGCGGGGTGGCCAAGTGGTAAGGCATCGGTTTGCAAAACCGACATTCGCGGGTTCGATTCCCGCCTCCGCCTCCATTTTAACAAACCCTTATTCTATAAGGGTTTTTTGCGTTTTGAGGGGTCTCGAAAGCGGTCAGGTGGTGCTATAGCGGGGTCTGCGCCAAAGTTTGGGTATCGGGCATCGGGGGTTTGGCTGATAGGACCAGACATTACCAATAGTGTGCGCCGACCCGTTCGAGCAAGCTTTTGGCGGTGGTTTGGGTGCCGGACCAGACGCGCTCGGCCATGATGGGGAGGCGCGGGGCGGGGCGGCCGTATTCGGGGAACCCGGGGCCGGTGCCGAGCAGCAGACCTTCTTCGGCTTTTTCCTCGTTGTCCCAGGAGCACATCTGGGCGCCGATGATTTTGTTGCGGTGAGTGGCGGGGTTGAATTTTTTCCAGTAGGCGAATGGCTGCGGGCTGCGGCCGGCGCCAAACATGTACGGCGACCACCGGGCGATGGTCTCGGGCGTACACATGTAGATGTTATCGGCGACGTAGAGCGGCGACCATGACGTGTTGAGGATTTTATATCCGGCGTTGAAGTAGTCGCTGGGCATGCGGCCCTTATGTTTGACGTCGAACGGGCAGACGATGATTTCCTTGTCAATTGCGGGTGTCAGGGTCGGGTCGAAGCCCTCCCAGACGAGCATTGTTCTGCCCTTGTCTTTGACGACCTGGTGCATGCGGTTGATGAACGAGTGGTAGAGTTGGATTCCTTGTTTGAGGTCTTCCTGCCTCATCCTTGCAAGGCATGCTGTGCACCGGGTGTTGTGGTAGTGCACTTCGTCGGCTCCCAGGTGCCAGTAGTCGCCGGGGATCATGTCCATGACCTCGGTAAAGAGCTTTTCGAGGGTCTGGTAGGTTTGTTGTTTTCCGATACAGAGTTTTCTTGCGGGTCTGTTATTAGATGTTGTGGTGCATGCGAGTGATGGGATGCTGCTGATCAGGGCAGCGGCATGTCCCGGGACATCGATTTCGGGGATGATTTGGACGTGGTATTGCCGGGCGGCATCGACGAGTCGTTTGATTTGTGCCCGGGTGTAGTGGCGGTCCTGGGTGGGCAGTGTGGGAAAGGCGGTGCTGGGTAAGGTGTAACTTTGGTGGTCGCTGAAGTGGATCTGGTAGCGGTTGAGTTTGTAGGCAGCGGACCGTTTGATCATGCTGATATGAAAATCGATCGAATGGAATTTGCGGGCATTGTCGATCATGAGCCCGCGGTGGGAGAACTCGGGTTGATCCTTGATGGTGAGCTGGGGGATGGCTTTCCGGGGTCCTGAGGTCAGGAGTTGGAGTAGTGTGCGGGTGCCCCAGAATAGCCCGTCGGCGGTGGCGGCGGAGATGGAAATATTCTTGTCGATCTCGAGGCGGTATCCTTCCTTGGCCAGTGAGGCGTCATCCACAATGATCAGTTTGATGGTTCCTGTTCGTTTGGCGGAGGCGGCAGAGACGACGGGGGCGCTCGCTTTGTGAGAGGCGGAAAATCCGATCCCGGCGAGGTCGGTGGCACAGGTTTGAGCGATTCGTGCGAGTGCGGGATTTCCTATGGCATAGTTCAGCAGCAAATCCTTTTTCGGGATAAACGTGCCCTGGCCGGATTGGATGGTTTGCGGGTAGGGGACGAGCGCGAGCTGTGTGGCTTCGGAGGCTTGGCCGGGGGATGCCGCCGCCATGGTCAGGATGGCTGCCGCCGCGAGGGGTGCTTTGAGGGAGTACATGAGGGGGGGCGCTTTGTATGATACGATGATACGGGTGCCGCATCATCCATGTTTCATCTAACCCGAAACCGGTAAATGGGCGGGGCAGTAAAAAGGAGTGTTTTTTCCCTGTATCGCGGCAGGGGGCGGGTATATGCAGAGGGCATGCTTTACTTGTATGGAAAGATGAAACCGATGGGAGCCCTGTTGATGGCCGCCATGCTGTTGGGGTCAGGGCGTGTGGATGCCGGAAAACCTAACATATTATTCATTTTCGCCGATGACATGACTTTCGAGAGTATCGGGGCGTATGGGCTGACCCATTGCAAGACCCCGAATCTGGATCGGCTGGTGAAGGGCGGTGCGACATTTTCGCAGGCCTACAATATGGGGGCGTGGAATGGGGCGGTTTGTGTGGCCAGCCGCGCGATGTTGAATAGCGGGGCATTTGTCAACCGGGCGCAGAAGGCGGTGAAAGAAAAGCCGCACTGGTCGGAGATGATGAAGGCTGCAGGATACACGACCTACATGACCGGCAAATGGCACGTCCCTGGCAAGCCACGCTTCGACGTGGTCAAAGACCCGCGCGGGGGTATGCCGAAGGGGTCCGGGTACAACCGGCCGAAGAGCAAGGAGGACTACGAGAACGGCTGGAAGCCGTGGGACAAGAGCCAGGGTGGGTTTTGGCAGGGCGGCACGCATTGGAGCGAGGTGGTGGCTAACAACGGACTCGATTTCCTCAAGCAGGCGAAGTCCGACGAAAAGCCGTTTTTCATGTATCTTGCGTTCAATGCCTCACACGACCCTCGTCAGTCGCCGAAGGAATACATCGATATGTATCCGCTTGATCAGATCAAGGTGCCGGAGAATTTTCTCGATCTTTATCCCCACAAGGATGCCATGGGCTGCGGTCCCAGGTTGCGTGATGAACGGCTGGCCCCGTTTCCGCGGACGGAGTTTGCGGTCAAGGTGCACCGGCAGGAATACTTTGCCATCATTACCCACATGGACGCGCAGGTCGGGCGGATTTTGGATGCGTTGGAGGCGACGGGCAAGGCGGGCAATACTTATGTCATCTTTACGGCCGACCATGGATTGGCGTGTGGCCACCATGGTTTGTTGGGTAAGCAAAGCATGTATGATCACAGCATGCGGGTTCCGTTCATGATGACGGGTCCCGGGGTCAAGCCCGGCAGTAAGTTTGAGATGCCTATTTATCTTCAGGATGCCATGGCGACGACGCTGGATGTGGCAAAAATCGAAAAACCCGGCCAAGTCGAGTTCAACAGCCTGATGCCTCTGATTCGGGGGGAGAAGAAGGTCCAGTATAGCCGCATCTACGGTAAGTATATCAACTCGCAGCGCATGATTGCCCAAGGTGACTGGAAGATGATTTCCTACCCTGCTGCCAAAAAACTCCGTCTTTTCAATACTGCTAAAGACCCGCACGAAATGCATGATTTGGCGGGCAATCCCGAGTATGCAGCCAAGCTCAAGGCGCTCAAGGCGGAGCTCAAGGTGCTGCAAAAAGAAATGGGGGATGAGCTGGATATCGACAACCCGGTGCCCGCGAAGGTAAAACCGCGGAAGATGAGAAAGGGTAAGAAGTCGAACAAGGGGGAAAAGGAAAGAATACCCTCGTGAAATACTCCCATGAGGAAAATTGGCCGAGTGAAAAACACGACGGTGATCTGCCCCTCTTGATCGCCCCAGGTATTTACCCCCTCAATTGCCTTCGCTTCAGCCCTCGCTTTTACCTTCGGAGTGGGATT
>JARFRT010000113.1 GCA_029287105.1 Akkermansiaceae bacterium
CCGTTGTCCTCCTGAAAGGAGGATGAAATCCAGCCCATGGCTTCAGCCATGGGAAACTGAAATATCCAACCTGTAGCGTCCTGAAAGGCCGCAGGAAAGTTTGGGATGACCTTGATCCAGGCGTGTCCTGGGATGCATTCGATTTGCCAGCTCCCTGCTTTCCATTTCCCTTTCAGGGAAGCTTTACATGATAAATAATGAACCCAGGGCTGAACCCCTGGGCTAGAAATGCGATTCCCCTTCAGGGATAAAAAATCGATAAAGCCTATCGAAATCCACCTTAACTAAGTGCCATTCCTGTCTGACCCCTTTGCTAATGTGCTCGGTTCATACCCCTTTTGCTAATCTTGGTTGATGAAAAAAATAACTAAAGACAGTCGCTGACCCCTTTTCACCTTTTACGTGGCCCAGATCGCATCTTCTTGATGATAGACGGGTATCGAAAATGGCGTAAAGGTGGATGTGGTTCTACCGCCCCAATCTATTCCAATGTTTAAATCAATCTCTTCATCACCCACCCTATTCGCGATTACTTTGGTTCTGCTACACATCTTGCCTCAGTCGTCACTGTATGCGGAAGCCAAACCAGCGCCGCATCTTTTCATACTGTCTGGGCAATCCAACATGACGAAGGAGCTGGGCGAATCGTTCAAGAAATCGATCGAGCAGGCATTGGGTAAAGACCGTGTGTTGGTGGTTCACAAAGGATATCCAGGCCAGCCAATCAAGCTTTGGCACAAGGACTGGAAACCACCAGAAGGCATGAAAGATAATGATCCAGCAAGGAACGGCATGCTTTATGACAGAATGATGGTAACAACAAGGAAAGCGATTGAAGACCGTAAACCAGCATCGGTAACCTTTATCTGGATGCAAGGTGAGGCCGACGGCGGCAGGGCCTGGTCCGGGGTTTATGAAAAAAGTTTCATGGCAATACTCGATAGGATCAAATCAGATCTTGATGTGAAAAATATCAATTTCGTGGTCGGCCGAATCAATGAATTCTATCTACGAGGACGCCACGGCAAACAA
Source organism: Akkermansiaceae bacterium (assembly GCA_029287105.1). GTDB lineage: Bacteria > Verrucomicrobiota > Verrucomicrobiia > Verrucomicrobiales > Akkermansiaceae > Oceaniferula. Next base: position 1,033 of record JARFRT010000113.1, read on the forward strand.
ATGCGTGATCTCCTCGTCAAAATCGGCGACGAGAATCCGAATGGTGCGTGGATTAACACCGACGACCTTAACCACGGGGTGAATGACGCGGGAGACTTCAGTTTCGAGGACGGGCACTTTCCCGAGGCTGGCTACATCGTGATGGGCCAGCGCTTTGCCAAGCAGGCTTGCCTTCTGCTTGATCCTAAAATGAAATTGGATCCGAATCTTTTCAAAGAAACATTCATCGACTCTCACGATGATTTCGGAAGCCATCGTGGTATCGGTAAGGTGGTGATCAGTAAGAGCCTTCCTGTTTCTAAAATGATTTCGAAGCCCAGTTTTTCTATTTTGACAGATGGTCAATATGGCCCTGCCGATCACACTGATAAAGCTTGGATTGGTTTGGCACCTTCAGAAAAACCCATTGAACTGACCATTGACCTTGGTGAGCCGATGGTGATCGATCAGCTCGGAGTGAACATGTTGCTAAGCACCAAAGCCAAAGCCGAGTTTCCCAATACGATAGCCTACTACACGTCAGAGGACGGTAAAGAATTCAAGGTCAACCACAGTCGCTACAAAGCCATCAAATTTCAAAACCGCAACGTTCTCAGGAAAATTCGCAAAGAAGGTATTAAGCCGCAATCTATCCTGCTGCTTGCGAGCCAGAAATCAGCGAATGCACGCTATCTCAGAATAGAAATCGAGACCGGAGATCAGTGGGTTTGGATCGACGAAATCGTCGTCAATCCACAGGACTAGTGAGCTAGCAGCAAAGGCTTATCTCACAGCCAGAACGTTTGCTTTGGGGGACAGTCAATGCCTTTCTCCATTAAAGGCCTGCCCCTTTACGCGTGGGTAGAAGTATCACAGAGCGATTGCATAAAGACATCATACTTCCAGCAAAACAACGGGGAGTCTCAAGACTTGGAGTCAACAGTTAGAAAACAAACCGGTAAAGTGGCAAAAAAAGATTTGGCAATGGATTGCAGAACATTCGGCCGAAGTGGCCGATAAAGTCTACATTGGATATGCCAAGGACGATGAATACATTGTTGGACAACAGTTCTCGCGTCATTGATGCATCAACCAAATGTGATCATTGTTGATGGTAAGCATCACTTCGGTGCATTTACTATGATCCTCGAACGCTTCCTCAAAGAACACTCATTTAGCGAGTCCGGTAACTAGAGAAAGAGGTCAGGAAGGAATGGCACTTAGTTAAGGTCAATTCATATCTGGACCCTATTAGGAGACACAGGAGACATCTGGATCAGCAGACTATTGGGTATTCTTCTCGGTGGTGTCGGACCTGCCTAAAACAGCAAAAAAACTGAGCGCAACCGCGTCGTTCGGGTTAACAATCAGCCGTTCCTTCATCCGCAAGGCCTCCAACTCAGTCACATCCTGCTGCTCGGCCACGTAGTAAACCGGATCGGGGCGGTCGCCATAGACCGCGTAGCAGTGCCAGTTCATCAGAAACGGTTCGCCGCTCTTCTTGTAATTCCAGGTCTGGCCATGGAACACCTCCCGGTTCAGCAGTTTTTCCTTCAGCATGCCGACCACCGCGCGGTCCGTGTGTTTCCCTTGCAGGATCCGCGGGGTTTTGCCGATGAGTTCGTCGCGTCGATAGCCGGTCATTTTCGTCCAAGCGCTGTTGACGTAAACGATCCGCGGGCCCTCGGGGCCCTCCAGCGTCACATCCGTCACCATGATGCCGTTTCGCAGGTTTTCCAACACGATCTGCCAGTCGAATTTGAGTTGCATAGTCAGAACTGAACCTGCCTGTCAACGGGAGTCCATGCAAGCCTGAATTGCTAGGAGCCTGTCGGACTTAGCATTGGCCCGATAACTTGGTAGCCTCGGCGCATGGTCGCACGCTTTGTTTCCGTAGACCGTGATACTCCGATGCTTCTGCCTCCTGACCTGCGTGAGTGGGTGCCCGAGGACGACCTGACCCATTTCGTGATCGAGGCGGTGGACCGCCTCCTGCTGGAGAGCTTTCGGGTAATGATCTTTAACCATAAATTCAATGAGTTATATCGCCCATTCAGGGCTTGAACTACCAGACTCGATTCTTCCTAGGGCGTTGCCCTAGGCTACAATAGCTTGCCCCTTCGGGACGAAAATTCATGCCTTGTTTGGCCCTTAACCAAGTGCCATTCCTGCCTGACCACTTTTGAAGGCAGTGGCGGGATTGTTCATGATTTTCATGATCAATATTGCGTTGGTGATAATGATGGAGCAGTGAATGGCTGTGGATGGGAAGGAGGGGCGGGGAAACACATCCTCCGGATGCGGACTTGGCTGTCTTTTCTGGTCGGCGATGTTCGCCAGTTCCTATTTTTCATTTAGGTAATAGCTCTCTGCAGGGAGTTTTACTGCGGCGTCCTCTGACATAGCGCCATAAGCTTTTTTAGCCGCCCTACCATGAGCCGTATCAGCGTGGGCATTCATAAATTTCTCCACATGAGCAAGAATGGCTTCATTGGCTCTCTTAGCCTTATTGATTCGATTTATAATATCATGAAATTCACGCCCCACTTTTAAGCCCGCCTTATTTTCCTCCTTCTTAAAGAACGCTCCATACTTTTTAAAAACTTCATCGTAAGCTGGTATCCCTTTATAGTTCTTAGAAAACTTCTGAAACTGAACATAAACGCCATAAACATCTCCAGCATCATCCTGCTTCTTTATCATCTCTATATGTGAGGCCACATTAGCATTCACTTTCGCGAGCAAGGACTTGCCCAGACTATCATCTTGATCCTTGTTTTTCATAAGTGCCGTGTATGCCCTGTCTCTTATACACATCTCCG
>JARFRT010000151.1 GCA_029287105.1 Akkermansiaceae bacterium
GGGCGAAGTAGGCAGCGCGCTCGTGCAGCCCGAGCCGGCGCAGGATTCCTTTGTCGGCCAGGCGCTGGAGCAGGCGGAAAATGGTGGCTTTGTCACACTGGTTACTGAGTCGCGGAGACTCGGCGAGTTCGGTGATGGTCATCGGCCGATCGCTTTCTAACAGGGTAGCGAGAAGTTCTTCCAGTGCCTTGGTGCGGCGCAGCCCTTCGGCGCGGCAGCGGGTGATGATGTTGTTGAGGTCGTTGGACATTAGAGAATGGTCATAGGTGATTCGAAGGGCGAAGGCCCTTCGCTACCTTGGTATTTGGAGTTTAAAACTTGGAGTTTCAAAGCAGCCCTGGCTGCTGGGGATCGGGAGTGGCGCCGATTTTGGTGTAGGCGGCGGGCAGGGCGACGCGGCCGCGCGGGGTGCGTTTGAGGAACCCTTGCATGATGAGAAAGGGTTCGTGGACTTCTTCGAGGGTGGAGGCGTCCTCGCCGATGGCGACGGCGAGGGTGGACAGGCCTACCGGGCCGCCATTGAATTTGTAGATCGCGGCTTCGAGGATACGTTTATCCATTTCGTCCAGTCCGTCGTTATCGATTTCAATCATCGCGAGGGCGTCGTGGGCGATGCTGGGAGTGATGGTGCCATCGGCGCGGACCTGGGCGTAGTCGCGCACCCAGCGCAGCAGGTTGTTGGCGATACGCGGGGTGCCGCGCGAGCGCGATGCGATCTCGGTGGCGCCTTCGTCCTGGATCTCGACACCGAGCAATTGGGCGGAGCGATTGATGATATGGGCGAGCTGGGCGGTGGTGTAGTAGTCGAGCCTGTTGACCAGACCAAAGCGCGATCGCAGCGGCGCGGTGAGCATGCCGGAGCGGGTGGTGGCACCGACGAGGGTGAACTTCGGCAGGTTCAGCTGGATCGAGCGCGCCGACGGTCCGGAGTCGATGATGATGTCGAGCCGGTAGTCCTCCATGGCGGGGTAGAGGTATTCCTCGATGGCCGGGTGGAGTCGGTGGATCTCGTCGATAAAGAGAATATCGCCTTTTTGGATGTTGGTGAGGATGCCGGCGAGGTCACCCGCCTTTTCGATCTGGGGGCCGGAGGTGGTGTGCAGGTTGGTGCCCGTGGCGTTGGAGACGATGTTGGCGAGGGTGGTTTTGCCGAGTCCGGGCGGGCCGGACAGCAGGATGTGCTCGAGCACGTCGTCGCGCATCCGTGCGGCTTCGACCATGAGCATGAGTCGCTCGGTGACTTTTTCCTGGCCGTGGAAATCCTCAAAGCCGGGCGGGCGCAGTGACTGGTCAAATTGTTGGTCTGGTGACTCGTTAGTCTGCTGGTAGAAGGATTCGGGCATGGAGTCTGGAAGTCGGGAGGTCGGGAAGTTGGGAAGTTGGGAAGTCTTGAAGTCGGGTTAGCGGATGAGGTCTTCTTCGTAGTAGACGCGGAAGCCGGCGCGGTGGAGGACGGACATGCCGAACTGGGTGTCTTCGAGGTGCATGGCCATCAGGTTTTTTCCCTCGGGGTGGGCCATGAGGGAGTAGGC
>JARFRT010000210.1 GCA_029287105.1 Akkermansiaceae bacterium
CCAGGGTCCGACATCACCGTGCGCTACCGCCGCGGCCATTCCGAAAAAGAAGCTGCCGTCAACCTCGGCTCGCGTTCCGACAACACAGACATCCGCCGGGTCCCGCGTGAACGCATGGAGCAAATGGAACGCATGGGCACCGTCCCCAGCCGCATCCGCAGCAACTTTCCCAACGTCATCCAGTCCGACATGCCCATCCAGGGAGACCCGACACCCCGCAACCCTCGTGATAATTTCAGCAACGACTGTGGCGGCCCCGTCACCAACCTCGACGGCAACATTGTCGGTATCGCCATCGCCCGGGGCAGTCGGATCAAGACCTTCATCATCCCCACCTCCACCATCCGGGAAATCCTCGCCAGCAGTCCCGAACCCGTGAGCCGTCATCTGACTCAGTCGGACATCCGCAGGCGACCGCACAACAATCAACGCCATGCCAGCCATGGTGCCTCAGGCAATGCCCATGTCCCACCCCGTGCCATCCCCGCCGATGAAGGTGAGATCGGCAAAGTCAGGAGATTGCTGGGAGAAATCGAACACAATAATGACGAGAACACCCGGAACCTTCGGCGCATCAAGGAGGCCCTGCGTAAACTCCACGAAGAAGGCGACGACCACCGATAAGCCATCCCCTGCCCGCTGCCGGCATCAAGCTGAACACTTAAGACTTCTTAGCTAATTTTTTTAAATTGTTTGATTGCCATAATGCGGCACTCAGGCACAGTTCAGGCCATATGGCGAATGCAACCAACGTTCTCGCGAATGGAATCGAAATCACCGGTTCCATCAAGTTCAGCAATGACATGGTCATTGATGGTAAAGTGGAGGGTCAAATCACTTCGGATAAAGGCAAGGTCACCATCGGTGAAAATGCCTACGTCAAAGGTGATGTCAAGGCCGGCGAAGTGAAGCTCTTCGGCAAGGTCGAGGGAACCATCACCTCCGAACGCTGCGAACTCAAAACCAACTCCAAGCTCGACGGCGACATCAAAACCAAAATGCTCAGCATGGAGGAAGGCGCGGTCCTTTCCGGCCGCACCGACATCGGCGGCTAACACGGCTGAGGATTGTTCGGAACAGACCGATTCTGCGCTGCGCAACCCTTGTAGATCATATCCTGCCCCTTCCTGTCACTATTTACCGAGCCGAGGTCCTCTGACCTCGGCTTTTTTGTGGGATGGCCTAAGGGATGGTGTCACACAGCACGGGCGCTTGCCTACCTGCTCGGTCGCGGACTCCCTTCGAGCTCACCCAACAGGACCTCCGCAATTTCCAACCATTCCTCACCCAGCATCGACTGTCCAGCCGGCTGAGGTTTTCCCGCCTGCTCGTACCAATAGCCGGCATTGGACAGGTCCCCTTCCACCCGATGCAGGTGGGCGTGCACCCAGGCACCTTCGTAGCCCTCCACTTTCTGACACAGGTCGTGCGCCTCACCCCACCTACCGGCACGGGCAAGCCAGAGAGCCTTGACCGAATCTGTTAGTCCTGCCGGAGGATTGCCTCCACTCGATGCAGAGGTTGCAAGTTCTTTAGCATTCATACTTCACCAGTACACACTGCATGGTCTGGATTCAAGTTTCATTTTCGTCTCACCCCAAAAGCTCGCGCAGATCGCTTTCGCTCAAACCGTTCATCATCGGGCTAACTTCATTACCCACCTCACCCATGGCCGCGCTGATCACACTGCGCTTCTTCTCCTGCAATCGCAGGATTTTTTCCTCCACCGTCCCCCGGGTGATCAGCTTATAAATGGTCGCCGGCTTGGTCTGCCCGATCCGGTGGATCCGGTCGGCCGCCTGCGCCTCCACCGCCGGGTTCCACCACGGGTCAAACAGCACCACGGTATCGGCCGCAGTCAGTGTCAGACCATAGCCACCTGCCTTTAGGCTGATCAGAAAGACCGGAGGCCCGGCCGGTTTCTGAAACCGGTCCACTACCGCAGTCCTGTCCCGGGTGGCACCGTCGAGATAGGAATAATCGATATCCTCGCGGTCGAGCTCGTCACGGATCAACGACAGCATCGAGGTGAATTGGCTGAACACCAGCACGCGGTGGCCACCACGCTGCGCCTCATCGAGCAACTCCATCAGGCGCACTAACTTCGCCGATACATCGGCCGTGGACGCCTTCTTGATTTGACCATCCAACAACCTCAGGTCACAACAACTTTGCCGCAGCCGCAGCAGCACGGTAAGCATCTGCATCCGTGCGCCACTGTCTCCAGCTTGCTGACGGAGCGCATCGACTTTCTCCGCGCCATGACGAAGAATCCCCTGGTAATGCTCCCTCTGCAGTGGCGACGGGTCGCACCACACAATACTCTCGATTTTGGGTGGTAGGTCTTTCGCCACCAGCGCCTTGGTCCGGCGCAGCATAAAGGGGCTGGTCCGCCAGCGTAAACGCTGCATCGCAGCACGGTCGGGAACATCGGCGGCGCACGGCAGTTCGTATCGGCTCCTGAAGTCTTCCCGTCCACCGAGGTAACCGGGCATGAGAAACTGAAAAATCGACCACAGATCGCGCACGCTATTTTCCACCGGTGTGCCCGTGATCGCGATACGCACTGCGGCCCCGACCTTGCGTGCGGCCTTCGCCGCCAGAGTGTCAGGATTCCGGATGGCACTCGCCTCATCCAATACCAGTGCGCCCAGATTTATTTTCTGATAGTGGGCACAATCCCTGTCGAGTAACGCAAAACTGGTCACGATAATATCCGCCGCCGCCATCACCTCATAATAATCCTTACGGCGCGGGCCATGCATGACCAGTACCGTCAGGTCAGGCACAAATTTTGCCGCTTCGTCACGCCAGTTGCCTAACAAGGTGGCCGGGCACACCACCAGCGCCGGTGATCTCGCGGCTTCAGGCCCGTGCGTTTTCCAGAGCTTGATAAACGCGAGTGCCTGCAACGTTTTGCCCAGACCCATGTCGTCAGCGAGAAGCGCGGCACCCTCGCTGACGGCCCGGCGGTAGAGCCAGTCCACGCCCTCGCTCTGGTAGGCACGCAGCGTCCGCCCCAGATCATCGGGCAATGCCGGCACCGGCGTCTCCTTTGCCTCACATTCCTGCCCGTAGTAGCCACGCAGGCGTTGCACATAGGCCTCCTGGCGCGCAGGAAAGTAAAACCGGCCATCTTCCTGACGCGGGTCGGTGTCCAGTAAAAACCCCTCCATCACTTCGGCGTCAAAATGGGAAATCACCGCCTTGCCACCGCGTGGCAACTGCATGGTACGACTCCCCGATTGCAGCAGTCGCCTCACCACATCCCGGTCAAGCACCTCGCCCCCGCATTGCCATGAGACATCACAGGCTAGCCAGTCGTTCCCCCCGCCCTGGATCTGAATCTCCGGGGTGATCCGTCCGAGGTTCGACTCGATACGCACCAGTTTCTCATCCGTTTTCACCACCCACTGTGCGCGCAGCGGGGGTAAGCACGTTGTCAGGAAATCAATCACCTCGTCCTCCCCCCGGAGGAACAGGGAGCCGGAAGCATCAAGAATCTGGAAGCCCGCCTCCATCAAGTAAGCAATGGCCGACTGCTCAAGGTCCGGATTCCGCACCAACCATCGGTTTAAATGATCCGGGTCAGAGGATGGAACCGGGAAGTCATCCGCAGTCTTACTTTCGGAAATCCCGAGCGGCACCCGGGCCGTCGC
>JARFRT010000214.1 GCA_029287105.1 Akkermansiaceae bacterium
CGGAGATGTGTATAAGAGACAGGCGTGGAAGCAGGCGAACGAAATAAGAAGGGCGAGGTATTTATTTTTCATTTAAAGGTGTATGATTCTTGGTTCGTTACCTGAGAAAAAGACTTTAAGAGGAAATTCAGTTCACGGGCACGACCTCGTTATACTTCCATAACACTCCCGACAGCGCAAAGTGAAAGGGTGTTTCTTCCTGTAGTCATATGATATGATTGATGCTGAGCCCTGGTGTGCGTGATAGGTAGCGTGCGTGCGTCCTCGCCCTTCGACTCTGCTCAGGTCCTTGAGCCTGCCGAAAGGCACCGCATCGAGACTGGCGGGGGCGTTTCGAACGTACGTGCTGACCGAACCAACCGCACCGGTGTCTTGCCCAGCGCTTACCAGTTCTCTCACCCCTTAATTGGAAATCGCGCTTGCTGGAGCAATCGTGTTTTGAGTCTGATTACCATCGAAGCCGGCTAGCAAGACAGACTGGCCATGACTGGATGCCACGCCGATAGTAAGCGCCACAGCAGCAAGGAAGAAGGATTGAAGGTGCAGTTTCATCTATAAAGCAGACAGATTTTCAGAAGGAATTGATTATTTTGGGCTCAAAAAAAGCCGCCGCATGACTTCTAGGAATTTGCTTTTTGAGTGAGGTGGTCGAGAGCATCGTGCAAGGGGGAGAGAGGGGGTTGTTCTTCCGACTCATGAAGTGCATTCAACGGTAAATCTCATAAGAATTCACGCTTATTTCATTTGAACGGTTAAAGTTTCGCATCAAGCGACCGGCCAGGAATACGGTGGACAAAGCCTGCAGTGCTTACCTGTGTCACAACACACATTCCTTCTATTCCAAGATTATTCTTTCCTCTCTCCCCCCTGCAGCCCTATTCTTCCTTATGGCTGAATGCTCAAACCCCACCGTAAAAAAACAAATTCCTTATACCGGGCAAGGGTTCGACTATCTTTTACGCGAGGGAGTTTCGCCAGCCCCGATTGTTCGCCGCCGACGCTTTGCTTGGGGTTTTGCAGTGATCGCTTCACTTGCCATCGCGACAGCCGGATCCTGCCTTGCAGAGCTGGCGATTAACCCGTGTCAACCGATCACTCATCGTGTCGTGGTCCAGCCCATTCGAGCGAATAAGGCGGATGGCACTGCGGCCACCTTCATGGGTAACTTGGCCTCGCAAACTTACATCAAGAGACAGGTCAATCGTATTTGGTCCCAGGTCGGGGTCACGGTCGAGTGGCGGCCACTCTTTGAATTCACGGACGATTTTTCCTACGACGGTTCACCCACGGATTACTCTGTGGTGCAACGCCCTTCGTCAGATCTGGATGCTGTCTTAACCGGCGCTGGTGCACCGCTGACGGACACTACGGGTTTGGTAGTCAATGCGTTTTTCGTAGGTATTTGTCCCGGAGCCAACCTTAGCCAATCCGGGGCTCGGGGCCTTGCTAGGGTGGATCAGAGTGGTATGTGTATCTCCCTTGCCAGTTCCCTGATGGATACCGAGCTCGGGCGTGATGCCGCAGCTTCGATCATTGCCCACGAGATTGGCCACAACCTCGGACTACTCCATTATCTGACCAATTCCTTCGATCCTCTTTTCCCTCCCAATCTGATGTCCAGCTTTATGGCATTGGCCAATCCTCCGGGGCGTCTCATCGCCGCGCAGAAGACAATCCTCTTTGATATCGCCCTGCATCCCTATGGCGGTGCTGGGTTTGCGTTGCTCCAGCCTTATACACCTACCCCGACCTACGCGGCATGGGCCGCTTTGCTGGGCGTGACTGGAGGCCCCGGTGATGACGACGATGGAGACGGCCTCCCGAACGCCTTCGAATTCCTGCACGGCTCTTGCCCCCTTACCCCGGGCATCTTTCCCGCATCCACACCGGATGAGTCAGGCCTCGCCTGGCAGTTCCTCAAACAACCCCAGGCAGTTGGGGCTGGCTACACCTACCTCATCGAAACCTCAACCGATTTAAGTGTCTGGAAAACAGCCGGATCGCCGGGCAGCGGCAGCACGGTGCTTACTGACCTGACGGGTTCAATCAGCATCCGCCTCAACTACTCCGCCGGCCCCGCTGCATTCCTAAGAGTCGCCGCCCATATTGCTCCGGAAAACTAAAATCTGATACCACCGTATATAGGAACAGGCTGGCATGATCCGACCATGGACCTGTCATACCATTCTCCCAGTCATATTGTATCATTCGAGAACATCAATCTCACTCGGCTCTATTGGAACGATTTGAGCTCAACTATCGATCATAAGTGGATTGACTTCCCTGTGTCCAACAAGCTTATGGGGCTATGAAAATCATCATTAGAAAACTTTCTCGCAACACCACAGAAGCTGAAGATAAAGATCTCGTTGCGACGTATGGTGCGGTGACGTATTGTGATCTGGTGATGGATAAAATGACAGGAACATCTATAGGCTTTTGTTTTGG
>JARFRT010000258.1 GCA_029287105.1 Akkermansiaceae bacterium
ATCTTGCTCGGTCTCGACCCGCAGCAGGGTCGGATCGCATTAATCGTCGGGTACGGCCTTGATCCATTTTTACCAAGAAAAGCGCACGACCATACGCTCGAAATAGCGCAACCATCCCTCGGTGCAGCCGATTACCCCCAGGCGCTCCTGACCTACATTGATGCCCTCGACCAGTTGATGGAGGGAATTTGCGACTGCCTCGAGGAAGCCTTGGGGATCGAGCCACCGACCCCAACCAACCCACAAGAATACTAATCCGACCAACGCATCCGCCCCGAAACCGACATTCACTACAACACTAAATACTAAATACTAAATACCCATGGACTACGAAACATACCGCCTCATCCACTTCGCTGGCATCTTCACCCTTCTCTTCGCCTTCGGCTCCCTCTTTGCAGGTGACAAAACCACCAAGGGTGCCGCCATCGGCCACGGCATCGGGCTGGCACTCATTCTGCTCGGCGGCTTTGGCATGCAGGCCAAACTCAAGGACGCCTACCAGATCATGTACGGAACGGGCTTCCCCACCTGGATGATCCTCAAAATCGTTCTCTGGGTGGTTCTCGGTGGTGCCATGGTTCTGGCCAAACGCCGTGTCATCTCCGGCCTGGCCGCATGGGTCCTGATCATCGGGCTTGCCCTCGCAAGCGCCTATCTGGCCTACAAAAAACCCGCCATGGGCAACCAACCCGCCACGGCACAAGCCGAGTAAGCTCGCCGCCAGTATCGTTTCGCCATGAAACATGTCGAAACCATTACGCTGCCTCATGATCTCGGTGAGTTCACCGAGATCATTGACGTCCGGTCGCCCTCGGAATTCGCCGAGGACCACCTGCCCGGCGCCATCAACCTGCCCGTCCTCAACGATGAGGAGCGCGTCGAGGTGGGCACGATCTATCAGTCCAATCCGTTCGAGGCGCGCCGTCTCGGTGCCAAATTCATCGCCGCCAATGCGGCACGGCACCTGGCGACCCACCTCGCCGAGAAGGATAAATCCTACACCCCGCTCGTCTACTGCTGGCGCGGCGGGATGCGCTCCAACGCGCTGGCGCACATCCTCAGGTCGGTGGGCTGGCGCGCCCGGTTAATTGACGGCGGCTACAAGGCATTCCGCAAATTTGTCAGTGAGGATATCGACCGACTGCTCGCCACTCCGGAGCTCATACTCACCGTGCTTGCCGGCCCTACCGGAGTGGCCAAGACACGGCTGCTTCATACCTTGCAAGATCAAGGCGCACAGGTGCTCGACCTGGAAGGGCTCGCCCATCACCGCGGTTCCGTGCTCGGGTTGGCCCCGGACACGACCCAGCCAAGCCAGAAACGCTTCGAAACCCAGCTCTGGCATGCGCTGTGCCAATTCGATCTGACCCGGCCGGTCTTCACCGAGGCCGAAAGCAATCGCATCGGCACCGTCCATTGCCCACCGGCACTCTGGAAAAAACTCGGACAAGGCGACATCGTCAATATCGAACTGCCACTCGATCAACGGGCCGCGTTCCTCCTTGACGACTACCCGCACTTCACCGAGGACCCGGAACACCTCAAGTCGCTGTTAAACAAACTCATCAAGCTGCGCGGGCATGCGCAAGTCCAGCAATGGCACGCGCAAATTGACGCCGGCCAATGGCCGGAATTCGTCGCATCGGTGCTGCGCGATCACTATGACCTCGTTTACCGCCGCGCAGGGGACGAACCGTCCAACTACCCCGCCCCGTCACACACGATCAAACTTCCCGGGTTTTCCTCCGACAGCTTAACACGTGCCGCCACTGAGCTCATGGCCCGTGACTGACGCCCACAACCACCTCCAGGACGCCCGCTTCGACGGCATCCGTGACCAGGTCATCCACGAGATGACCGCATCCGGCGTCACCCGCTGCGTGGTGAATGGCACCTGCCCGGCCGACTGGCCACAGGTCGCGGCCCTCGCCCGAAAACACCCCGGACTCATCATCCCGTCCTTTGGTTTGCATCCCTGGAAGGAACCCACGGAGGGTTGGCTCGACCAACTCGTCCATTTCCTCGACACCGTGCCTAACGCCTGCGTCGGCGAGTGTGGGCTGGACCGGTGGATCGAGGGCTACGACATCGATCGGCAGACGGAGGTCTTCACCGCCCAGCTCGATCTCGCGGCGACCCGCAACCTGCCGATCTCGATCCACTGCCTCAAGGCCTGGGGGCAGCTCGTTGACCTGCTCGAGTCACGGCCCCTTCCCCAACGCGGATTTCTCCTACACTCTTATGGCGGCTCGGCGGAACTGGTGCCGCGACTCGCCAAGCTCGGCGCCTATTTCTCGTTTTCCGGCTATTTTCTCCACGAGAGAAAACAGAACGTCCGTAACGCCTTCAGGCTCGTGCCCGCAGACCGTTTACTCATCGAAACCGACGCGCCGGACATGCCGCCACCTGAGGCGGTCGTCACACACCCATTACCCGATGGATCCAACCACCCTGCGAACTTGCCCGGCATTATTGACTCGGTCTCGTTGTTCACTGATACCGAGATGGTTGAAGGCAATTTCCGCAGGTTTTTTGTCGATTGATGCTTTTCAACATCATCTTTGATGTTATAATTGATGCATGAGGACGACAATCACACTCGATGATGACCTGTTCAAAAGGGCTGCCGCCATCGCCAATGACGATAATGCATCCAGTTTGGTGAGCAAGGCACTGGCAATGCTCATCGCCGCAGAAAGTAAAAAAAGGCTGCTTAGGTTATCAGGAAAAACCCCTGATTTCACAATCCCCGGCAGAGAATCGCGAAGCTCTGATCTTGGTTTAGTGGCTGAAGATGACACCCACTATAACTCCTGAGATGAACGTACTCGCAGATACCAACATCTGGTGCCGCTACTTCCGTGAGGGACAGGACACGTTGAGTTCGCTGATTGAGTATGATTTTCTGGCCATCCACCCGCTCGTCATTGGCGAGCTCTCCGTAGGTAATCTCCCATCAAGAAATCAAACTCTCATCGACCTGCAAGCCTTCCCTGCACTGCGCCCTGCCAGTTTTGCAGAAACACACCACCTCATCGAACTCCACAAGCTCTGGGGCAAGGGACTGCAATGGAATGACCTCGCGATCCTCGCATCCGTCGTTGCAAGCGATAACGTCCTGCTTTGGACAGAAGACAAACGTCTCGCCGAGATGGCGGGGCAGTTTTCAGTGTGCTATACCCCTTGACAAGCACCCCGATGTAATACGCTGCTTCATACGATGATCAAGACCATCACAAAAATCGGCAATTCCAAGGGAATCATCTTTGATACCACTCTGCTTGAGCTGGCGAACTAAAAGGTCGGCGACAAGCTCAATGTCACCATCCATGAGGGCGACACGCGCCACCGCACGCTTGCGGGCAATGATCGAAGCGGAATGACCCATTCCCTCATTCCCTCATTCCCTCATTTTTCAATTCTTCATTCCTTCACTTCCCCTACCACCCCTCCGGCTCCATCTCGGGGTGCGTGAACACGAAGCCACTGTCCAACAGCTTCCTGGGGAGCACCCAGAGGCTGCCGAGAATAAGCTCGGGTTCAATGCGGAGAAAAAAGGCACCCAGCTTGACCATCCAGGCGGCAGCGGGAAGGCCGATTGGCATACCGACACTTTTTCTGAACCGGCCCATGAAATCACTGTTACTCAATGGCTCCGGGGATGTCATGTTCACTGGCCCCGCGAGCTCGTCGTGCGCGATGAGCCACTCGAT
>JARFRT010000275.1 GCA_029287105.1 Akkermansiaceae bacterium
CAATCTCTCAATCTCTCAATCAACTAACTCATCAATCAACCCATCAATCAACTAATCATATGATCCAACGAATCAAACATGCCCTAGGAATCGGAGCCCCCACCCCCATGGAAGGCACCTCTCTCATCATCAACTCAGAAAAACTCGAACGCCGCGTTGCCCTCATTGAGGACGGCTCGCTGGAAGAATACAATCTCGAACGCGAGGGCGACCTCAACATCGTCGGTGGCATCTTCAAAGGCACGGTCAAAAACATTGAACCCGGCCTCAAAGCGATGTTCGTCGACATCGGTCTCGATAAAAATGCCTTCCTCCACTTCTGGGATGCCATTCCGGCCGCCCTGGACAACGGGCTGGAGGAAATCCAGCGTGAAGGACAGAAAAAAAAGAAAAAGCAAAAGCGCATCACCTCCAAGGACATCCCTCAAATTTACCCGCAAGGATCTGAAATCATGATTCAGGTGTCCAAAGGGCCCATCGGCAATAAGGGCCCTCGCGTCACCACCAATATTTCCATGGCGGGACGTTACCTCGTCCTCATGCCCTACTCTGATCAGTTCGGTATTTCCCGTAAGGTCGATGACCCGAAGGAGCGGCAACGCCTGCGCCGCATCATGCAAAAGCTCCAGGTCCCCGAGGGCATGGGCATCATCATGCGGACGGTGGCCACCGGCCAGCGCGCCCGCCACTTCGTCCGCGACCTCGCCATGCTGCTCGAGCAATGGTATGCCGTCGAGGACAAGCGCGACAACAACCCGGCACCCATCTGCGTCTTCCGTGAACCCGACCTGATTGAACGCAGCGTCCGCAGCTTCCTCACCGACAACGTAGGCCAGGTCATCTGCGACAACGAGGAAACCACGGAGCAAATGCGCGAGCTCGCCGGCCGCATCTCGCGCCGGTCCAAGCGCCGCATCCACTACCTCCCGTCACGCCAATCGATCTTCGAGAAAATCGGGATCCAGAAACAGATTGACGAGGCCTTCTCGCGCCAAGTCTGGCTCAAGTGTGGCGGCTACCTTGTCATCGATGAGACCGAGGCCATGATCACCGTGGACGTCAACACCGGCCGCAACAAGGGTTCCAAGGACGTCGACAAAATGCTCTTGGAAACCAACATCGAATCCGCCCAGGAGGTCGCCCGCCAACTGCGCCTGCGCAACATCGGCGGACTGGTCGTTGTCGACTTCATCGACATGCGCCACCGCCGCGACCAGCAAGCCGTGTACCGCGCCATGAAGGAACGCCTGAAGCGCGACAAACCCAAAACCCAGGTGCTCCAGATTTCATCGATTGGCCTGATGGAAATGACGCGCCAGCGGCTCAACGAGTCACTGCGCGACAGCCTGTTGGAGCCCTGCCCATACTGCCAGGGCCGTGGCCGGGTGAAAACGCCCATGACCATGAGCGTGGAAGTCCAGCGCGCGTTAAACACCGTCATCCAACGGGGCGAAGGCAAACTCGGCGACCTCATCATCGTGGTGAACACCGATGTATTGAACCGCTTTAAGAAGGAGGATTCCAGCCTCTTCGTCGAACTCGAGCGTTCACACAGCGGCCGACTGACCTTCCGCACGGATCCCACGCTGCACCGCGAACGCTTCGCCATCATCGAAGCCGATACGGAGAAAAACCTGCATCAGGCGTAATTTGATCTAGACCTCAAGTTTCAAACGCCAAGATAGCGAAGCCTTTGCAGGCTTCGGAAAATCATGCCGGAAAGCAAAACCATCGAGATCGACGAGATCGTCACCCCGGACAAACCCCCGGGTGGCGAGCCGTCGGCTGGTAAAAAAAAGGCGGCCCGGTCTCCATCCGACACGCCCCCCCCGGGCCCGGATGCACCATCAGACAACCCGTTCGCGGATTTTCACAAATCCCTTCCCTGGAAAGCCCGCCTCACTCTCAGGCTCACCCAGTGGTTCATGATCCTGCGTGGCAAGAGCTGGGGGAAAATCGTCATCGTCCCGGCCGTCATCCTCGGGCTTTTGCTCGCCCTTCCCCTGGGGCTACTCTTCATCTTCTTGATGATCACCCGGTCACTCCTCCGCTCATTCGCTCGCTAGGAACGGTGGATAGTGATCACTTCGGCCGTGGCATGCGCCCACCCTTTCTTTCGTCGTCCCAGCCACAGGCTAAACACGGCATTGCCTCGGAAGCTGGCTGTTCATCCTTGACTTGAAGCCATGATGGTGGACGGTCGGTGAGTATCTCGTTTCCATCCGACTATGCGTAACCTCGTTCTCCCTGCCATCCTCACCCTTCTCCCTCTCGTCGCTGCCGGCCAGAGTCCCAGAGTAACCGCGCCCACTGGTTTTGGAAAACCGCTGATGGCCGCGCCCGTGCGGGTGGCCACCGTGCCCCGCAAGGCAGCACCTACCATCGGTGCCGCCCGGGCGATCGTGGTCGACTACGCCAGCGGCCGCGTTCTTTACGAAAAAAATGCCAGCCAGCGCTGCGCGGTTGCCAGCACCCAGAAACTACTCACGGCACTCTGCGTCATGGACAATGGCAACCTGAGCCGACGTTTCACCATCGTAAAAAGCGACACCTGGGTGGTTCCATCCAAGCTCGGCATCCTCCCCGGCGAGGTGTACAGTCGGCGCAGCCTGCTCGGTGCCCTGCTGGTAAAAAGCGGCAACGATGTTGCCCGCGCCCTCGCCCGCAGCGTCGCTGGCAGCGAAACCAGTTTTGCCAAGGTCATGAACCGCAAGGCCCGCAGCCTTGGCATGCGGCATTCCAACTTCCTCAACCCACACGGGCTCACCGCCGCCGGCCAATACTCGACCGCCCGGGATATGGCGATCTGCGCTCGCGCCGCCTACCAGAGCGCCACCCTGCGCGGCATCATCAAAACCAAGGCCTACACGTTCAATTACTCAAACGGCCGGAAAAAACGCCTGGAAAACACGAACCGGATACTCAAGAAACTCTCCTACTGCAACGGCATGAAGACAGGCACGACCAAGGCGTCAGGCCGATGCCTTATTTCCAGCGGCACCCTCAACGGCCGCACCGCCATTGTCGTCGTGCTCGGTGCCACGTCATCAACCATCTGGAAGGACTCGGAAAAACTCCTCCGCTGGTCGCTTGAGCGCCCCGCGTCGCGATAAGCCCTCCCGACACACCGCAGCCCCCGCCACCATGCGCCAGCCCGAGAACGAACTTGCCGAGCTCAACCAAGCGTCCCTGCTGCGCAAACTCGCGACACGGGACGGCTCGCTCCAGAATTTCTCATCGAACGACTACCTCGGCCTCGCATCGCACCCGCGTATCAAAAAGTGCTACCAGGATGCCATCGGCCAATACGGTGCAGGCTCCACTGCCTCCCGCCTCATTTGCGGTTCACTGCCACCTCATCGCGAGTTGGAATCCCTCATCGCCAACGCCAAAGGCACCGAGGCCGCCCTCACCTTTTCCACCGGGTACGCCACTTCCGTGGGAACCATCACCGCCGTGGTCAAGAAGGGCGATACCGTCATCCTGGACAAGCTCTGCCACGCCAGCCTCATCGACGGAGCACGCATGAGCGGAGCCACCCTGCGCGTCTTCCCCCACAACCACCTCGACAAACTCGAGTCGCTGCTGGCTTCCTCCGCCCGGAAATCAACCCCGGACAGCCGGATCCTGGTTATCACCGAATCCATCTTCAGCATGGATGGCGATGCCGCACCGCTGCAGGAGATTGCCACCCTCACCCGGAAGCACGGCAGCCTGCTCATGGTCGATGAGGCCCACGCCCTCGGCGTCATCGGCCCCACCGGCATGGGGCTGGCCGAACAACTCGGCATCCAGGATCAAATTGATTTCCACATGGGCACCCTCGGAAAAGCCGCAGGCGTCGCCGGAGGATACCTCGCCGCGTCCCAGGCATGGGTCGACCTGCTGGTCAACCGTGCCCGATCGTTCATCTACTCAACTGCCCCCCCACCCGCCCAAGCCGCCGCCGCCGCCGAAGCCATCCGCCTGATCCGCGACGAGGACGGACGGGCCCTGCGCAAGCAACTCTGGCAAAATATCGAGACCTTCCGGGATGCCGCCAAGCGCCCCCACCCATGTGCCTCGGCCATCGTCCCGTGGATGATAGGAGCATCCGATGACGCCGTGGCACTGTCCACGCAGCTGCGCCAATTGGGTTTCCTGGTCCCCGCCATCCGCTACCCGACCGTGCCCCCGCACACCGCCCGCCTGCGTATCACGCTGAACGCCACCCATGACCCGGAATCAGTTCGTCAATTGGCGGCCGCCATTCAACACACCGCGGACGCGAGGTGAAAGATTCGCCCGGAGGAAGGGTATTCCAGATGTGCCCATTTTCCATGCCATAACATCACCCACCACCGGCCACTACCTCCTGCGGGTTGCCACCGTCATCCTCACCGTCGCCACCACCCAGGCCGTCACTCCGGATCACCCCCGTATCCTCTTTCCCACAACGGCGGAAACCACGGTCAAAAACCGGATCAAAACCGACCCCTTGGCAGCCAAACTCTACCAGAACCTCATCCGGCATGCCAATCACACCCTGACCCAGCCCGTCTGCCGCCATCATATCCCCGATGGCAGACGTTTGCTCGCCCAAAGCCGCTACGCCCTCGGAAACATCCTCCATACCTCAATGGCATGGAGGCTCACCGGAGAAAAAAAATACCTCGACCGCAGTATCCGCGAGCTCAATGCGGCCTGCGCCATGAAGGACTGGAACACCTCCCACTTCCTCGATACTGCCGAGATGTCCACCGCCGTCGCCATCGGCTATGACTGGCTCTACCACGCCCTCAGTGACCAACAGCGGGCCAGCTACGCCGCGGCGCTGCGCAGCAAGGGTCTGGAACCCGCACGCGCCGCATTCACCGGCAAACCCGCCTGGTGGACCCAGCCCCGCAACAACTGGGCCCAGGTCTGTGCCACCGGCCTGCTCATGGCGGAACGTGCCCTGGAAAAAAGCGGCGATGCCATCCACCCCAGCCGACTAGCCGCGTCCCGGTTAATCCACGCCTGCCGCCGGTTTTACTCCCCCGACGGTGCCTACCCGGAAGGTCCTGGTTACTGGAACTACGGTTCGAACTACCACACCCTCGGACTCGCCCTGCTCCACGACGACCATCTGGAACTCAAGGTCCCGACCCCCCCCGAATTCAAAGGCTCTCCGCTGTTTACCGAACACCTCACCGGCCCCACCGGTGTGGTTTTTAATTTTGCCGACGCCGGGGCATCAACAAGCAGGATCACCGCAGCCCAGTCATGGATGGCCCGGGAATTCAACGACCCGGCGACCGTCGGCTTTATCCGGACCCGACTGCACAGCGACCTTGCCCGCAACAGCCAGCATTCCGCAGGGCTCTCGCCCCTGCACCTGCTCTGGCTGCCAGCAGCCAGCCGCCAAAAGCCCACACCGCTGCCACTCGATTCCTCATGGGACGGCGACCAGCCACTGGCCACCTTCCGCAGTTCGTGGTCCGACTCCGACGCCCTCTTCTTCGCCATCAAAGGCGGCCACCCCGGCGCCAGCCACGGCCAGATGGATGTGGGCTCATTCATCCTGGAATCTGACGGCATCCGCTGGGTCGAGGATCTCGGCAGCGATAACTACAACATGCCCGGCTACTTCGGCTCCCGCCGCTGGGATTATTTCCGCCTCACCAGCCTCAGCCACAGCACCCTTGTCATCGACGGACAACTCCAAAACCCCGATGCCAAGCCCAGCCCCCTCACCCGGTTCGACAGCACCCCACAGCACGGGCACGCCGCATTCAACCTCACGCCTGCCTATCAAGGCCAGGCCGAAAAAGTGATCCGGACCTGTCAGTTCGACCGGGAAAAAACCTGTGTCACCCTCACCGACACCATCGACAAACCAATCGGCCCCGTGCGCTGGGCCATCATCACCCGTGCGGAAATTAAAATCGACGGGGCAACTGCCTGTCTCTTATACACATCT
>JARFRT010000312.1 GCA_029287105.1 Akkermansiaceae bacterium
AACCCGAACGCCTTCACCCTCTGGATGGCCGGTGCCGGCGTGAAACCCGGAATCTCCTACGGCGAAACCGATGACATGGGCTACCAAGTCGCCAAGAATCCCGTGCACGTGCGCGACTTCCACGCCACGCTCTTGCAACTGTTCGGCTTTGACGCCAAACGCCTCTCCTACCCGTTTCAGGGTCTTGACCAAAAACTCATCGGGGTGAAACCCGCCAAAGTCATCACCGACATCCTGGCCTGATCACAGCTCACCTGGTCGAGGCCGAGTCAGGGAGTGGGTATTCCACGTGTTCCGACCCTGGGCCAGGTCCTTGTAGACCTTGACCATACCCGGGTGTATTCCCTTGAGGGGCGGCGCCGGGGTGTTTTCGGCAGCGGTGGTGAACCCAAGACAGCAGGCGGACAAGCTGACGAAGGCGCAAAGTCGTGACGGGCTCATGGCCGGAACGTGAACGTAAAGTCAGGCATTAACAAATCAAATATCATCCCCATTGACCGCGCCGCAGAGGTCGGTTTGATGCCCGCCGGCTCGGCGCAAAAAACAAAAAACCCAGACGTGCGAAACACGCGCATCCGGGCCCTGAAATTCATTGGTAACGCGGACTCACGCGGGGAAGGTCCAGTGGCAGTCGAAGTCCTTGGCCATTTCCCGGCACTGGATTCCCCAATACTTGTCGGTGTATTCGATATCCTCGAGGAGCAGGCTATAGGGCATCATATTTATTGACTAACACTGAGGTCGAGTTTCTGTATCCAGACGTTGCGGAAGCGCACCGGGTTGTGGTGTCCCTGCAATTTGATCGGGCGCGGTTCAGGCCCCTCTTTTTTTCCGGCGCCGGTCTTACGCGGGATCGAGAAGTCGTCGTGGATCAGCTGCTTATTCTGATAGACGGTGATGCGGGCGTTCTCAATTTTTTGATCACCCTCGAAACGGGCGGCGCGGAACACGATATCGTAGCTTTGCCACTCCCCTGCCTTTTTGCTGACGAGGAGGTCGGGTTTTTTTAACTTATAGAGACTGCCGCAGTAGCTGGCTTTGTAATCCTTGGCTTCCACACCGAATGAGTTGAGGATCTGTAGTTCGTATCGCTGCTGAATGTAGACGCCGGAGTTGCCATTCCCCTCCGGATTGGAAGCATCCTCACCTTCGTTGACGTTGAATTCGACATGCATGCGGAAGTCGCCGTAGGCCTCCTTGGTCAGCACGCTATCCCACTTGGGCGATGCGGTGAGGACACCATCCTTGAATACCCACATGCTGGGCTTGTCTGACTCCGGGACCATTTCGGATCCCTTGGGCCCGACCAACTGGGTGGCCGCAGCCGGACGTGCCAGGTTCTTGACATCAATGACTCCGCGGGTCGTGCCGGGCTCTGCGGCGGAGACGTGCGGGCAGATGACTAACAGGCAGAGGGCGAGGGAGGAAGTTTTATTGGTGTAGCGGTTCATGGATTTTTCTCGTTTCTATTCTAGGGCTTGCGGGTGATGCTGAAGCGATAGCGACCGCTGCCGACGCGAAGCCGGTGATCGGTCGAGTCCGATTTTAACTGCGTCACGCCCGCGGACTCGGCGACGGGTTTCCCCGCTTCGGTCAGCAGGTCCCCCGGGCGACCGGGCAAGACGACAAGCGCACGGGCGTTTGCCGGAATGACGACGTCGAATTGTAGCTTCGTCGGCGTGGCTGTCCAGTTTGATTCGATCAGACCGCGCACTGATTGGTGTGAGCACTTGACCCAATCGAGGCCGCTCACCACCTGGGGGCGGATTTCGATCCGGTCAAAGCCAACGGCATCGTCGGCGGCCTGGATACCTCCGAGCCAGCGGAAGAACCACCCGGAAATCGAGCCGAACATGGGATGGTTGTGGGAATGGGTATTATCCCCTCCCGCCCAATGCTCCCAGAGCGTGGTGGCACCGTTTTCGAGCATCCATCCCCATGAGGGAAAGGTTTTCCGATCGGCCAGCGCAAAGGCCAGGTCACTGCGCCCATTGCGGGACAGTTCCTCGAGCAGATGCTGGGTGCCAAAAATCCCGGTGGTGAGACGCGGGCCGTCGGGCGCCTTGAGCCCGTCGACCAGCCGATCAAACACCTGCGGGCGGGCTGCTACCGGTGCGGCGCCGTACCCTAATGCAAAGGCTTGGTTCGACTGTGAACCGTCACCGACTTTGCCGTTGGCCGGGTCGAGAAATGATGTCGCCCAGGCTGCGGCGGACTCGTCGGCCATCGCCATACAACGTTTGGCATCGTCCTCCCGGCCGATTAACCGGCTGAGGCGGGCGAGGCACCGGGCGCTGTCGATAAACAAGGGGGTGGTCAACGCCGGACCTTTCGCTTTGACCAGCACTTCGTGGTCGCTGAGGCCTTTGACAACCAGGCCGTCCTTCCGCCGGGCCGCTTCGACCTCCAACCAGCGCAGCGCGATGGGAACCTGCTGCCTGAGCAAACGCTCGGCGCCGTAGTGCCGGTGAAGTTGTTCGAGCAACAGCGGGTGGACCATCGCCCAACCGACGCCACAGTAGTCGATCCCGACAAAGGGTGCGGTATCGGTAAAACGCCCGTCGGGACGGACACCGTCGGCCCAGTCGCGCACGGTCTTGGCATAAAACCCCGCCATATCGAAGTTCATCATGAAGGTTTCGCTGGTGGCGACGATATCGCCACCGTAGGCGAGGCGTTCGCGGTGCGGGCAGTCGGATTGCACGCTGACCACATTGGAGAGGAACGTGTTCCGGCAGATTTCCTGGATTCGGTTGAGTCGATCGCTCGAGCACGAAAAGCGACCGGCGTCCGGCAGGTCGCTGTGTTGCGGGATGCCGCGCACGTCCGCTGCTGCGGGGGCCTTGGGCAGGCCCGTCACCTCCATGTAGCGGAATCCGTGGAAGGTGAAATCCGGGTGGTAGACCTCATCGCCGCCGCCCCGGGTGATATAGACATCCTGCTGCCAGGCGATGTTGGGTGCGCCCGGGCCACCCTTGGATACCTCCTGCCCGTCGGGACCCTTGCGGGTGCCCTTGATTTGGCCACAAACGCTGGTCATCGGATTGAGTGTGCCATCCTCGTTGAGAAGCTCACCGTAGCGGAATGTAACCTTGGTTCCGGCGGGGGCCCGCAGCTTGATTTCGGCTACGCCGGTGAAATTCCGACCGATGTCGACAATGTGGACACCGGGTGCCGGGGTGGTTACCGCCACCGCAGGAATCGGCTCAGCGGCACGGACCGGTGGCGTCACCATCGCACGCAACGGCTCGAGCGGCGCGTCGGTCACCCGCGCCGGCTTCCACGCCGACGCGTCAAAGCCGGGTTTCCCCCAGCCAGGCAACGCCAACCGGGCGTCGCGGACTTCGCCGAGATACACGCTATTGGAGATGACTTCACTTGGGGTGGTGGTCCAACCGGGACCGGTGACGATCTTGGTGCTGGTACCGTCGGCGTGATCAACGACCAGGCAGGCGATCACCCGGGGGCGGCCAGTGGGAAGGGATGCGCGAATATTGCGGTGCCCCCACATCCGCAACGGAAGCGGATTATACCAGCCATTGCCGAGGGCAAAACCGAGGCAGTTTGCACCGGACGCCAGTTGCCCGGTCACATCGTGGGTGCTGAACAGGACACGTTTATCAAAGGCGGTCCATGGTGGATCGAGCACATGGTCGCCGACGCGCTGACCATTAAGGCGCGGCACATACCAACCCAGTCCGGCGACATGCAGACGGGCCCGCACCACCGGTTTGCTGAGCTTGAACTCGCGACGCAGCAACGGCGCCGGGTCGGGTTTGTAGAGATCCACGTCCGCGGTCGGATTGTCCCGTCCGTCATCAATCCAGCGGGCGCCCTGCCAATCGGCCGGGGTTTCTGGCGCCACCTCCCACGCTGCGGGCTCGCTCCACGCGGACGCCTTCCCCTGTGCGTCCCAGCTGCGGACTTTCCAGTGACAACGCTGCCCGGCGACAAGTTTCCGGCCGGCGTAGAGCACGCCCGGTGACCGGCCGGCGTTGACCTTACCGGAATCCCACAGGTCACCCTGCCCTTTGGCAAGTGATTCGCGGCTGCTGGCAACGAGGATGTGCCAGGCCGACTGAACCAGGCCGCGGGATTCGGGTTGATCCGTCTCGACGCGCCATGAGAGTCGGGGTGACGCGCGTACTGCCGGGGCGCCGGTCATACCTTCACAACGCAGATCGAGTGGCGTCATGGCAGCACCAGCCTGAAGGCTAACAACAAAAAGGGCAGATGGGATGAGTTTACGTAGTGTCATGGGGTGGTGGTGGTGGGTGATCATGATAAGTCGTAATCGTTGAAGTGATAGGCAAAAATCCGGGCGGCGCCGTATTCACGGCCGGTAAATAGTTACCGATCGGGTTGTCGCCGGGATTGCACCAGGCCTTACAGACCGTAATATGCGTTACATTTACTTCTCCTGAAGCCCTGTTCTTGCAAGCAATCTTTGTGGCATTCCTTCTTACAGCATGGATATCAACCACACGGAGCAAAAGCCATGCCTGATGGATAAACCGATGCAGCTGAATCCGTTCAAAAAACGAGGCCGGGCCCAGATAATGATGTCATAATAAGATTGCCACCACACACATTGTTGGTGTAATAAACTCTCCAATGTGTTTCACCGCCGCTCACCCTAAGCAGTTAGATGATTCACGACTGGGGAGATTGATTCCTTACTCAGGCAGTCAGATCCCACTCTCCTAAACTACTAAAAAACAACAGAAACAGAACCCACTAGAAATCAATGAAAATAATGCACCTATTCAGACACCTATCCGTTCCGACCGCAGGAATCCTCGCCCTATCCATGCTTTTTTCCAGCTGTGGTGACGTAGCTCAGAACATTGGCAGCATTGGCTCCCGGGGTACCGTCGGCGAACTCAGCTATGATGCCAAGGAACGACAAATCCTTGGGCAAGCCCGCGGAGTGGGAACATTGGTGGGGGCCGCCGCCGGCTACGCCATTGCAAGAAACAACGGCATAGGCGGTCTCGGCGGAGCCTTGATCGGCGGACTTATCGGTGCCGCTGCCGGTGATGGAATCGGCAAGGCCCAAGCCAACAAGGCAAAAGCCAAACGCCTCGACAACAACACGCTACGCTCAATGATCGCCTCGGCCCGTGCTAACAACGAACGACTTGTCGCCTACAACCGCAAGGTGGCTAACCGTATTGCCCAAATCCGTGCCGCCAACTCAAGCGAACGCGCCGCCATGGCCAGGGCTGAGAAGTCATCGGTCGACCGTGCTATCGCCAGCACGGATAAAATGATTCAACAGCGCGAGACGACTTTGAAAAAGTTACCTAGTTCGCAGGCCAACCAGTTGGCCGTTGAAATCCGCAAGGCAAAAAGCCAACGCAATGTTCTGGCATCACACAGTGCCAAACTTGGAAGCTATGCGAGTGTAGCATCACGATAAACTAACATATACAATTAGATCCCATGAAAAAACCCAACACCCAATTGTTTCAGAAGGGCAAACGCGTATTCGCCTCCCTTGCTCTCGCTTCATGTGCATTGGTGACCGGCGGCCTGCTTAACAGCTGTGCCTACACGGAAACGATGAACGATCGTGAAGCCGAAGGCCAAGGACTCCAGAGGGAGTTAGGATATGAAATCGAACGAGGCCACAAGCTCTCACGATAAAGCGTCCTGAAAATTGACAAATCCATACCGGGTCAGGCATTCGCCTGACCCGGTATTTTTTATCCAGCTCAATCTGCCATCCTTTCTAAGAGCTTATTCGGAAAGCAGCCTCTCGTATCAGCGCCCAAAACAGAAGAGACCATTGAGCTTTGTTTAGATGTTAAAATCTGGCTTCGCATTTGAGAGGGTCGGGATATTTCCACCCAACTCGACGTTATCGTCCAGACGTGGTTCCCGATTACCCTAATTGGTTCGACATATTACTCCAAGGTCTCAAGAGCAACTTTTGCAGCTTGGTTATCTTTCGCTGCTGCCTTGCGCAAAAGTTCCTTAGCCTTCTCGACGTCTCGCTCAAGTCCCCCTTCCCCGTTAAGATAGTTCAACGCCAGGTTATACATTGCAGCGGCATGGCCTAATTCCACCGCCTGCTGATAAAGCCCTGTAGCTTTGACGCTATCCACCATCCCGAGGGATTCGTCCTCGTAGAAAACGGCCAAATCATACATTGCCTCGGCACTTCCCTGTTTGACCGCCTCGAGAAAAAGCTCTTCTGCTTTTTTAGGATTTTTAGGCAAGACAGACCCGTCCCGGTAGCATTTTGCCAGTTCGGCTTGAGAATCAGGGTATTTGTTTTTGGCCGCCTTCGAATACCATTCCACTGCTTTTCTCGGGTCAGCGACCACCCCTCGCCCTAGAGCGTATGCCACACCCAAATTGTGCTGGGACGCCATGTCACCCCGGCTTGCCGCCATGCGGAACCACTCGGTCGACGCTGCATCATTTTGACCCACCCCCTTACCATTGAGGTAGGTCAAGCCCAATTGGTATTGAGCACTCGCATCCCCCGCCTCGGCAAGCTTGCATAATTTCAAAAACTCAGCATCCCCCATCTCCATGGAGTCGCCACTGCGGTCGACCGAGGTGAGTACGCGGAACTTGGCACTGGCGGAAAGACTGAAGCTCCACGCTGCGTTTGCGCCGGTCACCTCGACCTTTCCGCGCAATGCGGGAAGATTCCATGTCCCCATGCCATTTGCAAATGCCGCTGCGTCCACGGTGTAATCGGAGGCGAATTGTTTTAAGACACCCCTGACATCAGCATCAGAGATTTTCGTAAAATCAGGCACAAATTTCATCTGGGAAAAATGACCCAGCCCGGACAATTGCACCGGTTTTTGTGCGGCGATCAAATCCCAGGTCGGTTGTTCTCCTCCCTTTAGCTTAAAGCTTAATTCCTTCATATAGGGAATGGTGAGCACAGCGGGCATGGGAAAACTTTCCCCAGGAGGCAAGGTGATGCTGATCTTACCATTTTCATCCCGGACGTTCCAATCGACGGAAGGATCCTCGGCATGAAGATGCTTTTTCAACATAGCCGTGGACAGTTGGAAAGGTTGACCATTAAATTTCACCCGGGGTGATATCTCGATAAATGCCCGGGGCGCCAGTTTCAGAATTTTGCGATATGTCCTGCGGTCATTACCCGCGTCGACAAAGTCGGCCAATTTGAGTTCCACGGCGGGCATGGTGTATCCGGCGGCAATCAGGTTCAGCTTGATCGGCCAGCGCTGGACATCATCGAACAAATCCGCCGGAATGCTTTCCCCCTCGGCCTTGCCGTCACGAACGACAATGGGATTGAGCGCTTGCCCTTGGTGATCGACCAGAGAAAAGCTGGCGTCGCCGGGCAGCTGGACACCGTCCATCACGACATCGGAAAACTGCAGGGTCACCGGGTTGTCGACGATGATCACGGGAACTGCACTGCCTCCACCGCTACCGCCGCCGCTTTTCCTGTTCCGTTTCGGCTGATCACCTTGACCAAAGAACCAATAGCCAAGACCTCCCATCAGGGCCAAACAAAGGGCGATGGAAGTGGAGATGATCACCCACTTGGTTTTACTCTGCGACGGCTTTTTTTCCCTGCCGGCAATGGGTTCTGCCGTTGATGGCTGCTTTGCTGGTCCCGTTTGTCCGGATGGCTTGGCTGACTGGGATTTTGCCGTGGCAATCGTCTGGGGAACAGCCGCCTTGGTGGCAGCTGTCGTCGCCGCCACCGGTTCGGCGGCTTGGCCGAGGGACACATGTGCAGCCGGCTGACTCGACTTGGTCTCTTTGGAGGGCGTTGGGGGCTTGGCCGCTTTCCGGGGCGGGGTGACCGGCGCCGGCAGGCTTGACACCAGCGAGCTCATCGATGCGTGGGTGCGGGTGACGGAATCCTTCAGCGCATCCTTGGCGGAGAGGGTGGCGTCAAGAACCTCGGTCCCCCACTCCACGCCTTCGAGTTCACAGAGCTGCGCAAGGAGGTGCATGGCGGATTCCGGCGTCTCCCTTGCCGCGATCACCTCGCTCAGGTAGCGGTTGGATTCCTCTGATATGTTCGAAGTCGAAACATGGGCGGCCGGGCTGAGGTAAGCTGACTGCTTGACCGACATCCCTGAAATCGAGCGATAGAGCAGGCCGCCGAAGCGGGCAATCGGGTTGGTTGCGAGGTCGTCGCTGTCCAGGGTCACCATCGCCTCTTCAATATCAACGGCATCGACCAATTTGGGTAAGATGGCGACTTCGATATTCTCAACATAGTCTTTGCCGGCAGCTTTTTTCTTTTGGAAATAAGTATGCCATTCATCGGCGGACTGGGGGCCCTCAGCGGCATTGTTGCGCAAGCCCAGCAAGACATCCCCCACTTCCAACTCCACCCCCGGGATGTCTCGCGCAATGGATTCATCCACGGCAGTGCCTATTTGCTGGAACACGGGCAGATGGTCTTGCAGGTTCAGATGCCCGACAACTTGCAGCAGGCACTGGAAGTCACCCGTGGGAAACGGAGGGCTTACATAAGCAGCTTCATCAGCCAACAAACCCTTCTGGTAAAAACCATTGAGAAGTTGGGTACCGGTATTGAGTATTTTATCGGCATGCTTACAGACGGATTTCAAAAGCGGCGATTCGCTGTCGGGCACAAACAGCGTGGTTCCGGGAACACCCGGGATAATTCCCATGCAGGTGTAGTAGGTGCCGTAGGAAAACTTTTTCAGTTGTTCATGAATCTCCCATATCTCCGCCCAGTCACCTGCCGCTGCCAGTTCCGCCACGGCTGGCAGGCTATCGCGGGTCGGACTGGTCTGCGCTTGAACCCCGACAACCTCACCCTCTTCGAGACCGTCCGCCAGTTCCTGATTGCGATTGGAATTAAGCGCCTCAAGCACTTCCCCGGCAGAGGCATAGCGGTCTTCTTTGTTTTTGCTCAGAAGCTTACACAGTATCTGCCGCCCCGCATCATCCAGATCGGCCGGCAGCATGGCATCGTAACTGTCGGGTCCGAGGCGCTGGTGGACAAGTTCCGCGGTCGAAATACCCCCAAATGGGGAACTTCCCGCGAGAAGATACCAGAGAGTTACCCCCAATGAAAAGAGGTCGCTTCGCTCATCAAGGTCCTCTTCCCTGAGTTGCTCGGGAGAGGCCGTGAGGGGGTTCCCCATAAATGCCCCCTCCTGAGTGAGCATCACGTTGGTCGATGCCGACTCATGGTGATCGAGCACTTTCACCAATCCGAAATCAATGAGGCGGAGACTCACCGTGCCGTCGTCGTCCGCCAGCATGATATTGGACGGTTTTAAGTCCCGGTGGAGCAAGCCCCTCTCGTGAGCCATCCCCAGGGCCGGTAAAATCTGTTGCGCGAGCTCTTTGACGACGCTCCATGGCTGCCCGCCCCTCGAGGCACTGAACTCCTCCAGATCGCCGCCGGCGCAGTAGGTCATTGCGTAGTAGAAAACGCCATCGGCCTCGCCAAAATCGTAGATCCTCGCAATATGCGGGTGATCGAGTGATGCTGCCGCTTGGGCTTCCTGTAAAAACCTCCTTTTGGCATCGTTATTGCGCATCAGGTTATCGTTGATCACCTTGAGTGCACATACCCGGCCCAAATGTTTATGCTCGGCCTTGTAGGTGGTGCCATAGCCCCCCTTTCCCAGCATCCAAAGCGCTTGGTCCCCCTTGTGAAGCACACTGTAATTGCCAAGCTCTAAATCCCCCGAATCGCTGCTCATCTTATTTCATCTATTGATACGGTTCAAACTAGGGAGATTCCCTCACCAGTAAAAGAAAAAAGCAGGGTGATATCCTCACCCTGCTTTGCCCTATTGAATTTAAACAAACCCGGCCCACTATCGGGTGGTTGCCCTGAACGACTCCGCGGAGTCGCGACTCCCCGAATAAGTGCGCGAGGAACCTGCACCGTATTTCACCGGAGTGGTGGACGGCTTGGGTTTGTAGTAAATGGTACTTTGCGTGTAGTAGACTTGGGGTGGAGGAGGAGGTTGGCAGGCCCCCACCACGAAACAAATAGCTGACGCAGCAAGCAGTGTTTTCATGTTGTTATTAGATACCCCGTTCGAGGTCGGTCGGTGGTTGTGCGGGCGACTTGGCTGCCCCCCAAAGGAACAAGCACGTGATAATCAGCGCATTAATTAGCTGACTCGACAGCCCTGAAGGACTCGGGACCGCTGGGCTTAGGCTTGGGCTTGGGCGTAGGTTTCACCACCCTGGTTTCGTGGATTATAATGGGTGCCGGCTGAGCACATGAAGCCACCACAAACATGGGTAAGGCGGCACAAAGGGTCATGGTTATAATTTTCATTGTCATTAGGTTGTTGGAATATTAGGAATTTGCAGGAATTGGGATAGTTGATTGGGTAGTTGATCCGGTAGATCTTGAGATCCCCCGGGTCAATCGTTAGGGTTGACTGGCTTCAGCGGGTGCTTCACCCGGTGCTACGGGATCGATACGTGGCCCTCCACCGCGGCGACCGATAATGACCGACCATGCCCCGAGGCCTTGGGCCCGTGCGACATGGAGGATGACCTTGACGGTTCCCGTGTAGGACGAGCGAAACCTCACACCGGCGCGCGAACTGGAGCGCCTGTCTTTGAGGATGAGACCATTGGACTCATCGTAGACGTAGATATCCAGATCGCGAATGTAGACATCACGCCCTGCGAGGAATACGTAATCAATGCCTTTACTCACGGGCACAAGGAACGAAATTTTCGCGCCTGAGCCATCGACCCCATCGATCGAGGGAAGCATGCTGAACCCTCTTTGGGAATAATAGACACCCATGCTATAGGCATCATCGGTTGATTTCGTGGGATCCTGCGCATTGGCCGCACTTGTCAACACGGCCAGGCACGACACCATCATCACTATTGTTTTTTTCATCATCATGTAGTTGTTTTATGTTAGTAAAAGGTTAGAGACAACAAGCTCAATTCTTTATTACCGCTTATCACCTATCACCTTTTGGCGGAAAGTGGAAGTTATTTTGTTCATTTTTTCAATCTTTTCTTTTGTTATACTTCCATGGAGTGGAACATCAATAATAACTAACAATTCCTTAAGGACAGAAACCATATCGACGATCACCTTATCAGACATCTTGGCCGCATCGAGTTCGCCCAAGTCACTCAACATTTGTTTAAGAAGCAACGGTTCACGCAGGAGAGAGGATGCCTCCGGGGTGTATTGGCGGGATATCACGCTGGACATCATGTGCGCCCCTTCGATCCATCCCGCTGATATGAGGATGGCGCGTCGATCACGGTTTCCCTCTTGGGCCATTGTTGCCATGATATCTTTCTGCAAATAGCCGAGTTCAAGAAACACCCTGTTCCAATCTTTTTTATTCGCAAAAGCCTTAACACGTGTCGCCCGCTTGAGCTGCCCCCCACCGACCCCCAGTTTACCGGCCATGAATTCAATGTCGGCAGCCGACTTGTTGAGCAGTTCGACATCCCGGGCCATAATCGAGAGCACGCCATCGCTCATGCGCAAGCCCATCATTACCGGCAGCATCACCTTGGTATCCTTGTAATCATCACGGCTCATATAATCCGAATAATTACTGCCCACCGCCTTCCAGTCCACCTTGCCTTTCCCAAGCACCATATTGACGGCAATCATCTTATCGATCACCGTAGGAGTCACCATGCCAGCTTGCTTCACTCCTTTGTTAGGATCAAACGCACCTTTTTGAGCCGTAATAACAGCTGGAAAAAACACGACGCCGGCAACCATCGCAGCAAGTATTGATTTAATATTCATACTGTAGGGATTCTGACTATCCACCTCGTCAAGGCAAGGATTATTGAGTTTAAAAAGGGAAGAATGACGCCTATCCTCCCACTAATTTCCGAGCGTTCCAGAAACCCCGAGAATTTTCTTCCCTCCCGATTCACGATTATTTAGTATGCTCTGTCATGAAATTCAACCAGCCAATGATCGCTGTCGGTCTGCTGATAGCGTCGTTTCTCCTCTGCCATTGCGCCAGCCCCGGCCAGGTCACCTATGCGCCGCACCGGACATCACCCAGCAAAGCCCTGTCCGGCGTTGTTACGTCAAGTTATCCCGTCAAATACACCCGGAATTCCGGACTAGGTGCCGCCATTGGCAGCATCGGAGGGGCGGCCCTGGGTAGCCGTATCGGCTCCGGGTACACATCCCACATTGCAGGCTCGATGGCCGGGTCAATATTGGGTCGACTCGGCGGGCACGCAGCAGAAGGCGCATTACGGGAACGATATGCCCGTGAGATCAGTGTGAGAGCTGGAGGCCGAACTTACAGGACCATTTCCGATGTCAACCCACCCCTGCGCAAGGGTGACCGCGTGCTCGTGCTCACCAATGTCTACGGCCACGTCCTGAACATCGTGCCCTCGCGTTAGATTCATCACCAAGCCATGGAATGTGACGCGCGCAGCCAGCGGCCAGGTGATTCATTTGATTGCCCTCGCATTTCCTTCATTCTGTTGTTATTGTCGACGAGCACTACGTAACCATGAAAATCAATGACCTACCCCATAGAGGCCCGACAAGGCCGTTGTCGGCTCTTTCAGCCGTCACCGCTTCGCTTTTGCTGATTCTTCCCTCGTGCAAAGAGGAGGATCCGAGCTATGAGAAGGAGACGCTCAAACTCACTGCGGAAAACGCGGCGTTGGAAACACGTCTTGAAGAGGCCAATAAACAGATGGATGCGCTTCGCATGGATGTGCAGCGAGCCAACTCCGAGCGCGATGCCATGCAGGCGAAAATCAGCGAAGCATCCGGCACCATCGACCAGGAAAAAATCAGAACGGGCTTTGCCGAGGCGGTGGCTAACCTGGGGCAGCAGATCGAGCAAAAACACAGCGATTACTCAGTGGATAGTGTGACATTCCAAAAAATGAAAATGCCGACCGATTACCCGTTTTCCTCGGGGGTGATGACCACCTTGGTTTCCAAGAGTTCGGGCGAAAAACGCACCCTCTACTGGGAAGCCCAAGGCAACACCAAGGGGGAATGGCGATTTGCCCAGAAATCAAAACCCACAACGACCGTGGCGCAGAACCCACCTCCGGCCACCCCCACGTCTTCCGACAAGCCCGCTACACCCACAACACCCGCCACCACCCCGGCAACGCCGAAACCACCCAAACCTGCTCATCCCGATGGGAAAAGCCACATTATCGACTGGGGCAAGCTCCGATAAATCCAGCCTTTCTTCGCCCCCATCTTCGCACCGCCTCACCTCAATTTACCCAGAACTGATTTATGCAGGGCCACCTTGTATTCACCACCTCCGCGGAGGTGATCCACTTTGAACTTCCCCAGTCACCAAGCGTTCTCGCTCTGCGCGACGGCAAGCCGGTCATCGTCGATTCAACGATCGAATCCGACACCGCATTACTGGAAATCATATGGGACAGGCGGATCTGCACATGGCAGGTCAAGCCCTCTGGTGAGCATTGTCTCTGCACGAGAAACGGCAAAAAACTTGCCGACGTAAAAAACCGGTTAACTCAAAATGACACGATCCAGTTAGGCTCGTATGGAAGTCTTGCATTTCACCGACAACTTGATGCGCCGACCTGGAACGGCACCGCCACGGATGTCATTGACCTCCAATCGGCGCGAAGCATCATCATCGGCCGGACCGGGCCGGCAGACGATGCCGGCATCGAAAAGCTCTGCCTTGATCGGGATGACTACCTGATCTCCAAAAGCCATGCCAGGCTCGATTGTGAAGATGGCATCTGGTCTTTGGAGGACACCAGCAAAATGGGTACCGACCTCAATGGCAAACTCATCATCGGCAAGGGCAGGCTCGTCTACGGCGACCGTTTCCGTATTTCCGACTATATCTTCGAATACACGGGGTCGCACATCAAACGGATCGACCACGTGATCAACGGATCGCTCGATGCCAAAAACCTGGCGGTCATCGTCAAAGACCGCGTTACCGGCCAGCCCAAACGCATTCTCGACAACGTTTCCACGCACATCGAGCCTGGGGAATTCATTGGTATCCTGGGAGGGTCCGGACAGGGCAAGTCGACCTTGCTCGATGCCATGTGTGGTATCAAACCGGCTAGCGAGGGTACCGTCAAGATCGGCGGGGTCTCAAACCTCGTGCTTGCCCAGAAACACCCCGGCACCATAGGTTATGTCCCCCAGGATGACATCGTCCATATGGAACTCACCGTTTCCGACGCCTTTCTCTACAGTGGCAGGCTGCGACTCAAGCTGGGCAAAAAGGAACTCGCCAGCCTGATCGACCGAACCATCGAAACACTCGGGCTGACCGAGCACCGTGAAAAGAGAATCCGCAACCTATCAGGCGGGCAGCGCAAACGGGTAAGCATCGGGATTGAACTTCTTTCCAAACCTTCCATCCTTTTTCTCGATGAGCCGTCATCCGGACTGGATCCGGCTACGGAACAGTCGTTAATGGAGCTGCTCCAGGCGCTCTCACTGAACAAACTCACTGTGGTTTGCACCACCCACGTGCTGCAGAACGCCTTTATTTTCAACCGGCTGTTTTTCGTTCATGCGGGCAAACTCATTTTTTCCGGCAATACGGAGGAAGCCCGGAGCTTTTTCCTGGATCAAGGTACATCCCAATCGATGACCCGATCGCTCCAGTCCCCTTTGGAACGGATCTACTCCACCGTTCTCAATGGCCACCAAACAGCTGAAGAATGGGAAAATAAATTCATGCAGGGCCAATCGCTGGCTGCCGCTGAAGCATCCGGCCCACCGCCACCCTCCGCCCCCAAGAAGAAACAACCCTCGCCACTCAGCAAACTCAGCACCCTGCTGCGGCGGCAGTGGGGAATCATGCACTCGGACTGGCTCAACATCGCCTTTCTCTTTGCCCAGGTCATCATCATCGGACTGTTAACCGCCTGGGTATCAGACGACCTCGGCCTGCGCACGTTCCTCGGGCTTATTGCCGCCATGTGGTTCGGGTGCTCCAATGGCGCCCAACAAATTGTCGGGGAACTCCCGATTCTTCAACGGGAACGAGTCTGCGGGCTCGGTATCAATGTTTACATCCTCAGCAAGCTCATCTTCCAAGGAGCGGTATCCGCCGTGCAGTGCTGCGTCCTGTTCGCCGTCATTGTGTTCGCGGGCAATTTCTTCCACCCGCCGGAATTTGATGCCGAATCGTTTACCGAGAGCCTGATCGAACGAGAACATCCGTACATCATCGACAACAGCGCAGAACAATCCGAAGACGATTTCATCCCGCTGGACAGCACCATGGCAGGTGGTGATGACCTGCCCATGGATGATTTCGATACGGATCCTGCCGAGGAGGAAGAACCGGCGCCGAAGAAAGTCGCCTATACGTCCTCCATCACGTGGCTTGCCAAAAATTTCCACCTTGAGGAAAACATTCTCGAGTCAGGAAAGCAGGCCCTCAGCCTCGACGACGGCACCCCGATCATGGGTGCCGACAACATCCAGAGTACCACCACGGGCATGTCGATCCGCGAGGTCGTGATGGCCTCCGTCGGGTTACGGGTCGGAGCCTTTCTTCTGGCCACGCTGGTGGGAGTCTGCCTGGGCTTGATGGTGTCGGCGCTGGTCAGGAGCACCACCCAAGCCGTGATGTGGGTCCCCCTCCTCCTGATCCCGCAGATTCTCTTTGGCGGCTTCGTCATCACCTTACCGGAAATGGGAACCGCCGTCCGCTCCGTCGCCGCCATCTTCCCCAGTAACGCCTCCCAAAGACTCGTCGATGTTTCCCATATCTATGGCCGCATGACCCCGAGCCTCAGCAATCG
Organism: Akkermansiaceae bacterium; assembly: GCA_029287105.1. GTDB lineage: Bacteria > Verrucomicrobiota > Verrucomicrobiia > Verrucomicrobiales > Akkermansiaceae > Oceaniferula. The sequence continues at coordinate 15,757 of JARFRT010000312.1, forward strand.
CACCAAAACCCCGCTTTTTCTCACATCCGATGGCGAAAAGGAAACCATGGAATGGTCGGTCGATGGCAGGGAATACACTCAGGACTATCAGAAAATATCCGAAGTCAATACCTCATGGCAAAACCTCGCCATGCGCAATGAACAACTCGGCGAGCATAAGCAGGACTTCAATGTCGCCTACGGCACCCACATCAAAATACTCACCGACACCGTCGATCAACGCCGTGACGTCCGCTACAGCAAAGGCACCAGCTACCAATTCATCACCCCGGCCACCAACGCCATCACCATCCTCGGCATCTGGATGGCCATTTGTTACCTCACCATCCTGATCGGACTATGGAAAAAGAAAAACTAACGTATCGCTGCGGCCCGCGCCGCATGGCCAAGGCTCTGGCGCTATCGCTGATCCTGGCCATCCCCATCATCGGTATGCTCGTGACCAGCTCACGTGTTCTCGCCGAGGTGGAACTCGGCGACCCCGTGGAGCTCTATAAGACCCACCCTTGGTCGATGCAATTTTTCCGATGGTGCCTCATCCTTGCCCTGGGTTTTGCCCTGACCCCCTTCAAAAACCTGAGCGCATTGGCCGCGGGCTTGGCCGTTGGCGGACTGGCTTTTTATGGCCTGGATCTCTACCACCAGCTTAAAGAGCTTTCCGAAATGGGGCTGTCGGCCAAACCGCTCACCGAGATGGTGGTGCTCTCGCCCGACGGGAAATGGCTGGTTGCCTGGTCCGGCCTCACCTTGTGCACCCAGATTTTAGCGGGACTCATCCCCCCCATCAGCGGGATGGTCAGATCCTGTAGAGGTTGCCGTGGATCGGGCTGCCGGAAAGAAACCTCCTGAAAAAGCCCCCCCGACTCCCGTCTACCGACTCCCGACTCCCGACTCCCGACTCCCGTCTCCCGACTCCCGTCTACCGGCACACCCGGGCTACGGGGGCGAAACTGCGGCGGTGGATCGGGCATGGTCCGTGTGCGTGAAGCGCCTCGAGATGGAGCTTGGTGCCATAGCCCTTGTGGCGCTCGAAACCGTACTCGGGGTATTTGGCCGCATACTCCAGCATAAGCCGGTCGCGCGACACCTTGGCGATGATACTCGCGGCCGCAATCGAGAGGCTTTTGCCGTCACCTTTGACGATCCCTTGCGAGGCAATCGGAAATCCGGGCACGGGCAACCCGTCGATCAGACAGAAATCCGGTGCCGTCGAGAGAGACCGGGCCGCCCGCGCCATCGCCGCGTGGGTCGCCTGAAGAATATTAACCGTGTCGATTTCCTCCGCATCGGCATAGGCAAGGGCCCAGACCACGTCATTCGATCCCGTCAGTTCCTCGTAGAGAGCTTCGCGACGTTTTTCCGTCAGCTTCTTGGAATCATTTAACAAGTCATGGGAAAACCCGTCGGGAAGAATCACCGCTGAGGCAGAGACCGGGCCGGCAAGGGGGCCTCGGCC
>JARFRT010000404.1 GCA_029287105.1 Akkermansiaceae bacterium
GACATGGTTTCCATCCACACGGTTGGAATGTGAACGAGATAGATAGATACCGATACCTCCCGCGCCCCTGACTGTATTATTGACAAGATGATTACCATTGCACTGACCATTGGAGCCAGAAAGGGAAATGCCTTCACTGCCTGAGCTGCTGATGTTGCAGTTGCTCAGGGTGTTGCCATTGCACTGGCCGGAGGAGACGGTCCCAGCTAAGCCAATGCCGGTGCCACCTGAGTTACTGATATTGCAATTGCTCAGGGTGTTGCCATTACACTGACCGGCGGATGCACCAGTCAGGTAGATGCCGGTGAAAGCAGCATTACTGATGTTGCAGTTGCTCAGGGTGTTACCATCACACTGGCCGGAGGTGGATCCATCCAGTTGGATGCCAGCATTACTCGAATTGCTGATGCGGCAGTTGCTTACCGTGTTGCCGTCGCACTGGCCGCGGTAGCCTGACAGGGAAATGCCGACTCCACCCGAGTTGCTGACGCGGCAGTTGTTTATGGTATTGCCGCTGCACTGGCCGGAGAAGCCAGTCAGGTAGATGCCTTGGCTACCCGTGTTACTGACGTTGCAATTGCTCACGGTGTTGCCATCGCATTGGCCGGAGGATTCGCCAGACAGAAAAATGCCGGTGAAAGCCGAGCCGGAACAACGCATCTGCGTGAGGAGACTATTGCTCACGTACGTAAATTTGACGGAGTATCCAAACCCTGTGATGACTCCGTTGGTAATAGCGATGTTTTGCAGGGGTGCTCCAGTTGTTCCTGTCGCCCGGATGCCCTCGTGTGAGGCTGAAGTCCCTGAGCCATTGAGGGTGAAGCCATTGAGATCGAGAGTGACGTTGTTGGCGGTGATGGTGACGCCGTCTGTGGTGGAGCTGAGGCTCTTGGTCAGGTAATAGGATCCGGGGGTGGAGATATTGAAAGGGAGAGTGGAAATCGCGGTGCGGGCCTCGACTTCGTCGAGGGATTTCATCGTTTTTCCCGGAGCCCCGGCAGGTGGGGTTAGGTCGCCTCCGGATTGTGCGGAGAGGGTGAGCGTCATGGCGGCGAAAAGGATGGCGGGGATGCTGGCTGTTTTCATAGTCGATTGGGGTTATTATGCGGTATTGGTTTGGGGCTTAAGGTTCAGATCTGCGGTAGGATGCCGCATTCAAGGGGTGAGGGGTCTGATGGCGACGGCGCGGAAGAATTTTTTGGCATCAGTCGGGAAGCTAATGAGCTTGGTGGTGGTATTGCCGGCATCGGGGGTAAAAGTGCCAAGGGAGGAGTCTGTCCATGTGCCAACTGGGGCGAGGCCGAGGTCATCCGCGTACTCAATGCGATAGAGGCGAGATGGTGTGGTGGTGAACTCCAGAGTGAGCTGGGTATAGTCCGTGCTATAAATCTGAGAGATGATCTTTAGGTAGCTGGCGGCGTTGTTAGGGTTGGTGCCGGCGGCGTATTCGTTCTTGTCCAGAACCCCATCGGCGTCAGTGTCCGTGATGGCATTGGCGGTGCTGAGGTCACCGAAGCTTGACCGCTCCCAGTGGTCGGCCATGCCGTCGAAGTCCGTATCCGGGCAGGCCATGGAAGCGGTGGTGAGCTGTCCGGTACCAAGGTTGATCCAGCCAGTGTTCGCGCTCCATGCGAAGCCGGAGAAGACACCGGAGAGGAGATTGACCCGGGGTCGGTTAGGGTCTGAGCTGCCGGCCCACCCGAAGTTGATCCAACCTGTGTTGGCACTCCATGCGAAGCCGGAGAGTTTTCCAGCGCCGTCGTGGTTCACGCCGTAGTCAGACAGGGTATTGGCATATGTGTGGCCGTTAGAGGGTGTGCCATCACCAAAATTGATCCAACCGGCGTTGGCGGAATAGGCGTAGCCTGAGAGAAAGGACTCGCCGAAAACAACGCCCTCAGGCGAGGCGGGTTGGTCGTGGCGGAAGCTGATCCAACCCGTATTCGCGCTCCAAGCGGATTTATCTGTATTGAGAAATGTGGCGTCTGCAACGAGTTGTGGAGATAGGGAAATAAACACAAGCACTGTAAGTATGTTGGAGGAGTATTTTGTGTTCATGGAAATAATGATACTGACTGCTAGGAATTTTCTTTTTGGGTGAGGTGGTCGAGAATATCGCACAAAGGAGAAACAGGGAGAGTTGAAAACGTCAGGTTCGCTTGGAATCAAATAAAACAGAAGTGTAACCCCCATACCCGCCGTGCCAAGGATATTCTTCCTAGTGGGTGTTTCTGGCGGACGGCCCCCGCACCCTATCAGAATAATCGATTGACTCGGGTATTCCGATTCTGTTGGATGCTAGTCGTTCTTATGGCGATACGCTGACGCGGCCTCACCCCCCTCGTGTTAGCTGCGGGGGCTTTCCGGGAAGGACATAATCGGCATTGGGAAGTGGTCCCGGGATCCAAAGCGACCGCGCCGGGGAGAAAATAACAATGAGAGTTTTGATTAGACCGCAACCCTCCTGCGCCAAGGCTTCCGCCTACGCTGAATCTACGGCTCGACAGGAATACGCCACATACGCTGGATTTTCATATCCTGATACGTCATGCAATACGATTCCCATTAAGATTGTTGGTAATGAACTGTAGAAATGCCCCTAAAAACACCTTTTTCGCGTATTTGGCGTATTTCGCGGTAAAAAAAACCTAGCTCGCTCGCCCTGCTGAAACCTTCAACTTTCGGGACTTGGCGTCAGACCTATTCGGCATTAGTATTCCACTGGGTCATTAGACCTCCGATTCCGATGCCGAAGATCCTCCATATTTCGGATCTCCACTTCGGGCCGCATTATGTGCCCGAGGCGGGTGAGGCTTTGCAGCACATCGCCCCCTCCCTCGAAGCCGACGCAGTCGTGGTGAGCGGCGATTTTTCACAGCGGGCGCAGCGGCGGCAGTTTGAGCATGCCCGCCGCTTCATCGACCGTTTGCCGAGTGTGCCCCGCCTCCTCATCCCCGGCAACCATGACGTGCCGCTCTACCGGGTCGCCGAGCGGTTGCTGAAGCCCCATGCCCTCTATTGCGAACTGATTCATCCGGAGTTGAACCCGGTGCTCACACTTGATGGTGTGGTGCTGGCGGGGATCGACTCGACCTCGCCGCGGCAGGCCATCTCCAACGGCCGGATCCATCGCGGCCAGCTGGAACGCTGTGCGCAAATCTTCGCTAAAGTCCCGCCGCAAACCACCCGGATCGTGGTGGCCCACCACCACTTCGCGCCAGGCCCGGACTACCTGCACGACCGCACCATGCCGCGAGCGCGGCGGGCGATTGAATGTTTCGTGGATCTGGGCGTCGAGATGATCCTCGGCGGCCATCTGCACCGGTCCTACATCGGCAATTCGCTCGATTTTTTCCCGGGCACCCACCGGGACCGCGGCATCATCATCGTGCAGTGCGGCACCACCACTTCCAGCCGCGGCCGTGGACGCGAGCGCAACGAAAACACATTCAACCTGATCGATGTCAGCCCATACTTGTTGACCGTGACCCACTACATGTATTTCGAGGCGCAGGGTCGGTTCGCCCCGATCAGCGAACATCGCTTCCCGCGTATGGGGCGGCCATTCGACTCTGCCGATTTGACCCCCTCCCCACCATCCCCCCCATCGGCCTCATGAGTGCGCGTATTACGGTTGGCGGGATAAAACGTAAGCTGCTGGTGCTGCTGCTGGCAGCGAGTGCCCTCGCAACGCTCAGCTGGCATGTCAAAAATCAGGTGACACTGGAGCAACTGGTGGCGCAGGAAATGCACATGCGTGAGTTGATCGCGCAGCGTCCATGGCGCTCGTTCGGAATTGGGCTCGCGATTTATACGGTCGCCTCGCTGGTGCCCGGCACCTCGGGCAAGTCGGTGGTCATCGGCTGGCTCTATGGATTCTGGCAGGGGGTGTTCTTGATCATCCTGGGGCTGACCACCGCCGCGCTGACGATTTTTCACCTGAGCCGATACGTGTTCCGCGGATGGATCGAGCACCGTTACGGAAGCTTCCTTGCCGCGCTGAACAGACACCTCAAAAAGGAAGGGGCTTTTTATCTGTTAACCCTACGGATGGCGCACTTCCCGTTCTCAATCATCAATCTCGCCAGTGGCGCCAGCCGCGTGCGCGGCCGGACTTTTTGCTGGACCACGAGCCTCGGGCTGCTGCCCGGGACGGCGGTGTTCGCCTATGTCGGCGTCCGCCTGCCCTCGCTGGATGAACTGGTCAAAAACGGCCCCGGCTCCTTGATCGACGCGCCCCTCATCACGGCACTCGCGGTGAGCGCGGTCTTCCCCTTCGTATTCCGCGCGCTGGCCCGCAAGCTGGGACTGCTGAAGGATGCCGACTCCGACCTCCCGATCGTCACTCGATAAACCAAACCCTCAATCCTGAAGATGATGATCACTTCCCCCTCTCCCACTCTGCTGTGGATGCTCGTCGCACTCACCGCCTCACTGGTCGTGGGTTCGGCAGCACGCGCAGTTAGCCTGCGCGGCGCGGATGCGGTATTACGGCGCAAGCGCTTCGCCAGCCTACGCACATGGTGGATCCTGACGCTGGTGTTGTGCGGCTGTCTGCTGGCCGGCCGTCTGGGCGTCTGCCTGCTGCTCTCCGTCGC
>JARFRT010000406.1 GCA_029287105.1 Akkermansiaceae bacterium
GGCTCGGATCACCGGGCGTCCTGGACGACCCTGCTGACCTATGCCGCGCCCCTGGCCAAACTGCACATCACCGGCAAGAACGCGAACCCGGCACTGGCATTGGACGCCACCGACATCGCCGCCATTGATCATGCGATCGGCGACGATCCGACGACCCGGACAACAGCCGAGTTGATCGAGGACGTGAAATCACCACTACCGCAACTCCACTGGAGCGCGGGTGGTGAAATCGGCGCCAACCGCGCCGCCGACCACGCCAGCATCCTGCCGACGATCATCGACATGGCGCAAAACGGCGCGACCTACGCCGAGCAGCACGGTGCGATCTACGCCCTGAACAAGATTGCGGACGATAGCACCGCGTCGGTGCTCGCCGGGTTGTGCGCATCACCTAACAGCAAGGTGCGCTACATGGCAGCCAATGCGCTGTCCAATCTGTCGATGGCGGCCAAGACCGCCGAGGTGACCAACATCGTCAACGGGCTGGTGGCCAACGACCGGCCAATGCTACCGCTCGACCCGGAAAACCCGATGCACGTCGAAAAGATGTCGTTCGCCACGCTGCTGTTTGATGCGAATGTCGGCATCTGGGGTGGCAGTCGGGTGACCACGGCCGACCGCGCCCTGCTCCTTCCCGCATTCCGCATCATTGCCGGCGCACCGATGGGGGTGACGGTTCGTGACAAGGCATTCAGTGTGGCATCCTACCTGACCAAGACAGATGTCGAGGCACTGGCCGATGTGTTGGTCGAGGTCGCCAGCGGGCCGCCACCGGCTGAGATCAGCTACTCCTGTCGCGCCGGCGCGATTGAGGCGATGCAGGTCAATGGCTTTGCCGAAGGAGTGCCCGCAGCGGTGATCGCCTACTACGACATGACCAAAAACCATGACCTGGTTCTGCAGCAGCTGGAGAACTACGCCGCGTCATCGCTCACGGTGCAGCCGGATCCCGGAATCATCGAGTTCTGCAAGCGTCTGATCAGCACTGAGGATCCTTATTTCTTCGGCAAGAAGTATGATGTCGAGGCCCAGGCCATTCTCGATGCGATCGCCGCCGACCAGCTGCCGGAGCAACTGACTCCGTTCAAGAGCATTGACTGGATCTTTGCCGACAACCCATCGCTCACCCTGCCGGCCACCAACACGGTGCTGCGGGTGCAGGCGACCGACCTGGCCAAGGGGGCGTCCTACTACACTTGGCGCAAGGTGCACGGTGCCGGCGAGGTCAGCTTCGCGCCGAACGGCACTGCGGCCGCCAAGGACACCACGGTGCTGTTCGACGGCACCCCGGGTGTCTACACCTTTGAAGTGACGATGGCCGATGACAAGGGCCTGACCGAGGCCTATGAGACCGTGACCGTCACCCTGAACAACACCGGTGGCAGCCTGCCGCCGAACACGGCCCCCACCGCCAATCCGGGTGCCGTCACCGCAGGCCAGGGAACCCCGACCCGGATCGTCCTGACCGGCTCGGACTCCGAGGGCCAGGAGCTGATCTACACGGTGACCGATGGCCCGGGCAACGGGTCGCTTAGCGGCACCGCACCCAATCTCGTCTACACCTCCGACGTCGCCTACACCGGTGCCGACAACATCACCTTCCAAGTGATGGACTCCGAGGGCCTGACTTCCTCGGTTGCCACGGTGAGCATCAACGTGGACCCCGTGGGGGCTGTCGGGTTGGCCGTGTATGAACCCTTCTCCTATCCGACGGGTGGTTTCAACGGCTCGTCGAGTGTCAACGAGATCGGTCTCGACGGCTCATGGATCGCGCAGGCCGACATGGATATCATCGGTGGTTCGCTCAATTACGGTTCGCTGGTCACCAATGGTGGCGCGCTCACGGCATCGGCATCGTCCAATTCACATGCCGCCTCGCGTGCGATCAATCCATCCGCCCTGGCAGGCAACGGCTTGCTGGATGACGGCGCCACGCTGTGGTTCAGCGCGGTGCTCGGGCATCCCGGGATGATCAGTGACATGTATCTGGCGCTGGCCAATGACCAGTTTGCCAACTCCGCCAGTAACCACTACATCGTCAATGACGGTGCGCAGTTGGGATCCGGACTTGGGGTTTGGGTCGACGGCGCAAACGTGTATGCCACCCACTTCCAGGATTCCGCGCAAGGTGGGCCCGCTGCCGGCAACTGGTCGGGCGATTTCGGAAAGATCAAGTCCGGCGTGCAACGTCTGGTTGTCGGCAAGATCACCTGGGGTGCGGCCTCCGACACCATCGAAATTTATCTGCCATGGGACGACCTGGTTCTGTCGTCGGCTCCAAGTTCCTCGTTGACGGTCAATGTCGACCAGTCGACCTACGACACCCTGACGATATCGCGCAATGGCACGCCGCTGATCGATGAGATCCGTTTCGGTGCGACCTACCAGAGCGTGGTTCAGGGGACCACCGCGATGGTGACGGACACCACGGCTCCAACGCCCGATCCGATGACCTTCGCTGTCGCACCAGCACCGAGCAGTCCGTCGTCGATCACCATGACCGCCACTCCGGCATTCGATGCACTCGAGGTGGAATACTACTTCACCTGCACCGCGGGTGGTGCCTCTGACAGCGGTTGGCAGAGCAGCCCGACCTACGCTGCTTCCGGCCTCACCCCAGGCGTCCAATACAGCTTCACCGTGAAGGCTCGCGACAAGCACCCGGGTCTCAACGAGACCGCCGCATCCGGGGTGGCCTCCGCCACGATCCCTGTGCTCGGCACCGTGCCGGACCTGGTCGGTATCCTGCAATCGTCGGCCGAGTCGCTGGTGGCCGCCGCCGACCTCACCGTGGGCAACATCACCACCGCCAGTGCCTACAGTCTGAGCGTGCCGTCCGGCCACGTACTGAGCCAGACGCCTGCCGCCGGCTCGACCGCCGCCTACGGCGCGACCGTGGACCTTGAAATCTCGATTGGCCAGGACCCGGCGCTCCCGACGCTGGCTGCGCTCGACATCGTCGACGACCAGGCTGGCGGCCCGGTCGTGATCAACACCCCGATGACCTACACCCTGACCTTCAGCGAGGACATCGACGCCGCCACGCTCGATGCCGCTGACTTCGTCAACGTCGGCACCGCGGCGGTGACG
>JARFRT010000436.1 GCA_029287105.1 Akkermansiaceae bacterium
GGTCGCGGGTGACACCTGAGCCGCGGAGATTCGGGCCGGTGAGCCCCCATGAGATGGCGTCCTTGGCGGAGATGGTGCCGACGTCACACATGCGGACGAGGTAGATTTTGTTGCGGTCGAGCAGCTTGGAGATTTCGTCGATACTCTTCGAGCATTCGTCGAGAAAGGTTTCCAGGTTGCCGATGAATCCCTCCGGGAGGTCTCGGACCAGACCGCCGACGCGGGTGTAGGAGGTGGTGAAGCGGGCACCGGTGAGTTGTTCGCAGAGGTTATAGGTCTTCTCCCGTTCGGTGAAGGTGTAGAGGAAGACGGTCATGGCACCGACGTCCATGGCGCAGACTCCGACTCCGAGCATGTGGGAGGCGATGCGGGCGAGTTCGCAGCAGATGACGCGCACGGCCTGGCCGCGCGGGGGAAGTTCCCAGCCCATGAGTTTTTCCACGGCGCAGGTGTAGGCGACGTTGTTGGCGAGCGGCGCGAGGTAGTCGAGGCGGTCGGTGTAGGGCACAAACTGGTTGTAGTGCATGCTTTCCGCGATTTTCTCATCACCGCGGTGCAGGTAGCCGACGTCAGGGTCGCACTTGGTCACGGTCTCGCCGTCAAGCTCGAGCACGAGCCGTAACACGCCGTGGGTCGCGGGGTGCGACGGCCCCATGTTGAGTACCATCTTTTCGCCGAGAATATCCTCGGTTTCTGCCTGGTAGTCAGGGTCGAGCCCAGCCTGTGCGCTTTTGAGGCCATCGTGGGCGCGGGCTGCGGTGTCAGGTGCTTGGTAGTCCTTGGAATTCATGTGAAATAGACACGCGTAAGAGGAGCTAAAATCACGCAGGAAGCAAGAACATTGTGAAACTTTTCACAAGCGGAAGGCCTGTTGGATCCCAACTTTTGGAATGAGGATGTGGCATCGCTCCGCAGTCCCCCGGCGAGACGAAGCCGAGCGGGGACGGCTCACGGGGCGGGACCGTCGTGTGGTCGTCCTTATCTGGCCTCTGCCATGCCTTTGCGGGCTATTTTGCGGGGGGGAGGTGAGGAATGATCAGAAGTCGATGAGCTCGACATCAAAGATCAGCGTGGCGCTGGGCGGGATGACGGGCGGGTAGCCGTTGGCGCCGTATCCGAGCTCGGGCGGGATGATCAGGGTGCGTTTTTCGCCCCTGGTCATATCTGAGAATGCCTCGTCCCAGCCCTTGATGACCATGCTCATCCCCACGGGGAAAACGAAGGGCTGGTTGCGGTCGACCGAGCTGTCGAACTTGGATCCATCCAGCAGGTAGCCGGAGTAGTGGGCGGTGACGGATTGGCCTTTGGTGGGTTTTTCCGTGCCGGTGCCGGCCTCGGTGACCACGTATTTCAAGCCGGACTCGGTGGTCTCGGCGTTCGGGTATTTTTCAGCGATGATTGCGTCGGACATGCTGTTTACTTAAACTCCATGTTTTAAATTCCAAACCCCAAATAAGGGAAATCGGGACAGTAGCTCACTTCGGCTTCTTTTTCCGCAGATGGTAGTCGTCCCGCTTGAAGTGTTGTTCCCAACCGGGCTTCCAGCCAGCCCAGTCGAGCTGGAGCGGGAGGTCATCATAGGAATAGGCGCCATGGAGGAACTTGCCGTCGCGTGACAGGCTGAAGGTCACCTTGCCGTGTTGCTTTTCCCCCCGCCAGGTACCGACCAGACCGACCATGCCGGACGGACCGGATTGGCCTTCTGCCAGCTTGAGCGTGCGGTCGGCGCATTCACCCTCCCATTGCCCCGCCGATAACCGGGTCAGTGTCAGAGGCCCGTAAAAGGTCTGCCATTCGCCGAGGAAATCGGCGGGCGTGGTATGGCGACTGAGGTTTGTTTCGTGGAAGGTCAGCCGCGACAAGGGGACGCTGTGATGAAGGCGGGTTTGGTTGGCGGTGTCCTTCGTGGAAAAGCTGACGGTGGGATCGGCGGCCGACCAGTCGATGTCGACGATGCCGAAATTCGCCCCGCCGAATCCGGGGCCGGTCCGGCGGTGGGTGGCTGCGGCACCCAGCGGGGCGTTCAGTGAACTGCTGGTGTAATCGATCAGTGGGTAGCAGTCCTCGGGTTCATTAATACAGAGTTCGGAGGAATGGATGTCGCCGGAGAGAAAGACGACACCTTCGGCGCGCGTTTTTTTGATGAGTTCGATCATCCGCTGATGTTCTCGCGGGATGTTCGCCCACGTCTCGTAGCCATTGTGGGGTGCGGCAAACTGGATGCTGGTGCCGATGATGCGGAGGCGCGCGGGTTGGCGCAGTTCTTCCTCGAGCCATTGCCACTGGGCATCGCCGAGCAGGGTGGCCGTGGGGGACGGGTCGGGTATCCACTTGCCCATCCGGCGATACGCAGGTTGGCCTTGGATGCGTTTGAGCGGGGTGCGGAAATAACGCGTGTCTAACAATATAAGTTGCACGCGTTGATCGCCCTTGCCGAAGTAGTAGCTGGTGTAAATGCCGGGACGCTTGCGGCGCGGGCTGTCGGCGCGTTCATTGAAGAAGTCCAGAAAGACTTTCTGCGACTCCACACGTTTTACATAATCGTTGCCCGCGTCGTTTCTACCGTAATCATGATCATCCCAGGTGGCGAGCACTGGGTAGCGGGCGGCGAGTTGCTGGTAACCCGGCGTATTTCCTAACAGGGAGTATCGCTTGTTTAATACCGTCATGTCCTCGGTGTCACCGTAGATATTGTCACCGAGCCAGAGCCAGAGTTGCGGTTCGTTTTCGATGATCGGGGCCCAATGTTTCTGGGGATTATGCTGTCTGCAACATGAGCCAAACGCGAAATGGCTGAGCGTCATGTCCGGGTTGTCGTTAGGGAGGGTGCTGTGCTGGATGGGCGCGGCGATCGTTGCTTGGGTGATCGTGACGACCAGTAAACAAACCAACCAGGCAGGGATGCGTTTCATGGGTGGGTCAAGCTGGGGAATAGTCATGCGGTGCAAGGCGTAATGCCGGTAAGGTGATTACGTTACGCACCCGGGAAATATTCTCAATGTTTTGCTTGTAACTGCCTGAACTTTCAGTAATATCTGAAACATATGAAAGAGACCGCCGAAACCGGCAAGCGCACACTCGAGGAAGTCAGGGATGATTTCATCGGGCAGTGGGGCGCATTTGGCAGCCAGTGGGGGATCAGCCGCACGATGGCGCAGATCCATGCCTTGCTGATGACGGGACCCGATTCGATGAGCACCGATGAGGTAATGGAGAAGCTCTCGATCAGCCGGGGCAACGCCCACACCAACCTCAAGGAGCTTGTCAGCTGGGGGCTTGTCCGCATCACGGCCAGGAAGGGGGAGCGGAAGGAGTTTTTTGAAGCCGAGAAGGATGTCTGGAAAATCTTCACCATCATCCTGCGCGAGCGTCAGCGCCGCGAGATCGATCCTGCCTTGGAGCTTCTGCGCAATTGCCAGGAGGAAACCAAGCACATTTCCGGTGTGGGTGCCGAGGCATTCCGCAAGCAGGTCAAGGAGTTGGAAAACTTTGTCGGTTTCGCACGCAATGTCGGCAGCAAGGTCGACAAGTTGAGCTACGGGCCTGCGATGAAGCTGGCGGCCAAACTTCTCAGCTGACCCCCCACAAATACAAACCGCTCATCTTGCCGGTCAAAACTTTCAATATTTTCTGAAAATACAATCTTAATGAAAACAAAAAAGAACGATGAAAATCCCTGAGAACATTAGGTCGATGGAGGTGTACTACGACGGTCGTTGCGGCATGTGCTGTCGTTTCAATGAGTGGGTCAACGAGCAGGAGCGTGCCTTTGCGGTTTATTTCGTGGCGTATCAATCGGCTCGTGCCGAGGAGTGGTTTCCCGGCGTCAATGCACTCGATCCTGAGCGGGACATGATCGTCCGGACCGACGACGGCACCCTTTACCGTGGGGCCGAAGGCTGGGTGCTCTGTCTGCTGAGTTGCCTGAGGTATCAGGGGGTGGCGCGCCGCCTGGGATCGCCTGTGTTGATGCCTGTGGCCAGGAAAGCATGCCATGCCCTTGCTCTCAGGCGGCGTGGGTTGTCGAAGATTTTCTTTCGCAAAAAAGACCGTGAAGTCGCCCTCGAGCTACACCGGATGCCGGTGCCGGGGTGTGAAGGGGAGTGCCGGCTGACGACGCACGGTGACATTCCTGACGGACTGATTTGACGTAAACCATCTCGCTGCGGATTGAACCGCAAACAAAACAAGTAACAAAAACCAAACGAACCAAACCATGAACCACACAGTCATTACCTACGTCGGCTATCTCATCATCGCCATTCCGCTCACCATTTGGGTGGCCAGGACCCTGCATAAAAACGGTCGCGTTTTCCTGCTGAAAAGCATGAAGGGCGATGAGTCGCTTGCCGATAGCGTCAACCACCTGTTAGTTGTCGGGTTCTATCTTGTCAACCTCGGCTTTGTCTCGCTCTACCTGAAGCTCGACCAGGCGGTGCAGCAGATCAGCGGGGTGTTTGAGGCACTGAGTGCCAAGCTCGGGGTCGTGATGCTTGTGCTCGGCGGCATGCACTTCTTCAACATCTGGTTGTTCTCGCGTATGGGGAAGAACGGCGATGGTCAGCCCCGACATGCCAAGCCTCCTGTCTACGCAGGCTGGAACAAGGATGACCAACCCCAGAAACCCTGAAGTTTCGATAAGATGACCATCGTGCACGCACTCCAGTTCGCTGGAATCATTCTTCTTTGTATCGTCTCAGCCAACTTCTTTGCCCCCAGGAAGATGCGCTGGTCGGATAATTTGAAGCTCGTCGAACCCGTTTTCCGGCAAGTGTTTATCATCCACTGCGTTTTTCTGATTGGGTGTGTGTTGGCCATGGCGCTGGTCTGTCTCCTACTTCCCCAACAGCTCATCGGCGAACCGTTGGGCAGGTTGGTGCTCGGCTTTATGGCTCTGTTTTGGGTCGCCCGGGTCGGGGTGCAGTTTTTCTACTACGAGAGCAGTATTAAGAAGCAGTTTCCAGTCTTCAATCTCCTGTTCAGTGCCGCATTTGTTTACCTCGCCACTCTATTTACTGTTTTGAGCTTGATCTCTTATTAACTCGGTTCACTTGAAAAAATAACTCATGAAAACACTACTTATCGCCGGTGCCAACGGATTTTTGGCACGCTATCTCACACGTTACTTTGTCGCCAAGGGTTGGCGAGTCGTCGGGCTCGCCCGCCGCCAACAGGGGATGGACAAGGGCTGCCGCTACGTCAACTGGGATGGCAGGACACTGGGCGGCTGGGCCGGCGAGGTTGACGGCTGTGATGTGGTTTTGAATCTTGCCGGACGCAGCGTGAACTGCCGCTATAACAACGCCAATAAAGCTGAAATCACAGACTCGCGCGTGAACAGCACACGCGTGCTTGGTGAAGCGATTGCTGCCTGTGGACGTCCACCCGAGCTCTGGATGAACGCCAGCACGGCTACCCTATACAGACATGCCGAAGACCATCCCCAGAGCGAGGAGGGCGACCTTGGAGAAGGCTTCTCAGTGGGTGTCGCCAAGGCCTGGGAAGCTGCGTTTTTTGAAGCCAGCGTTCCCGGTAAGGTAAGAAAGGTGGCAATGCGCATGTCGATGGTGTTAGCCGATGAGCCTGGCACCGTTTATCGTTACTTGCTCAACCTGTCAAAATACTTTTTGGGGGGGCAAGTAGGAAGCGGCAAACAGATGGTGAGCTGGATTCATATCGAAGATGTTTGCCGGTCAATCGACTGGATTATTGGGCATGGTCAACTCACCGGACCGATTAACATTACAGCGCCATATCCGATCTGCAATGCAGAAGTCATGCGTCGGTTTCGCAAGTTGGCCGGGAGATCATTCGGCCTGCCCGCCACCGAGTGGATGGCCGGGATCGGCGCCTTTTTCCTCCGCACTGAGACTGAGCTCATTCTTAAAAGTCGTTGGGTAGTACCCACGCGATTGCAGGCCGACGGGTTTGTTTTCAGGCATCCGGAATTGAAGCCGGAAGATGGGTAGGAATTCTCCGCAATTATCATTAGCACATCGGCAGAATGGGTATAACATGAAGCTCTTATGAAAACACTTCTCATCGCTGGCGCGAACGGACTGATCGCGCGTCATCTCACCCAGCACTTTTCCGCCAAGGGGTGGAAAGTTGTTGGCCTGGCCCGCCGTGAGCAGGGGCTGCATCCCGACTGTCTTTACGTGAATTGGGACGGCAAGACGAGCGGCGCATGGGCGAAGGAGTTAGAGCACTGTGATGCTGTTGTCAATTTGGTGGGAAAGTCGGTGAACTGCCGCTTCACTCCCGAAAATAAGGAGTTGATCATGAGTTCCCGCGTCGAGAGCACGCGCATCATCGGCAAGGCGATCGAGGCATGTGACCAGCCGCCTGCAGTATGGCTGAATGCCAGTGGTGCCAATTTTTATGGCGACTCCCGTGAGCACGCCAATGATGAAGATGGCACCAAGGGTGCGGGGTTTATGACTGATGTGGTCGAGGCATGGGAAAAGAGTTTGTTTGACGCCGCTGTGCCGCAACAGGTCCGTAGGGTCGCCCTCAGGACCAGCATGGTTCTCGCGGATGAACCCGGCAACCCGCTGCGTATCTTCCGGACCCTTGCCAAGCTGGGTATGGGCGGGAAAATAAGTCACGGCAAGCAGA
>JARFRT010000542.1 GCA_029287105.1 Akkermansiaceae bacterium
CCCATCCACTGGCAAGACTGGGATGACCAGCTGTTCAAGCATGCCACCAGCGAGAGAAAAACAATCTTCGCCTTCATCGGCTCAGGTACGGATGCCAACTCCCGGGAAGTCCTCGAGCGCCTGAACCAATCACCCACATCATGCGCCATACTCAACGAACATCACGTCAATGTGCTGGTCGATAGCAATATCCATCCCGACATCGAATTCCAGGTCGCGATGATGCTGCTCCAATCCAACAAGCCGCCCGCCACCCCCCTGCTTGTCTGGTTCACCCACGACGGCCATCCCATTTCATGGATCCCTGTGGGGCCTAACTCAAATCGCAATATCCACAGCATCATTTCCACCAGCAGCAACACCATCCATCAAATCTGGCAAAATGACCCGTCCTACATCCTGCTCAACAGTCGTGACAACTACAACCGCAGAGCAACTGCAACACTGCCCGCAACCCTCGAAACAAACGACCCGCTCATCACCGTCCGCTCCATCCGACAGGTAGCCTCACTCTTTGATCCGACCTCCGGGACGATCGATGGCTTGGGCAAGATGAGCCCCGCCCGATTCATCACCCTGCTCCTCACCGCATCCCACGACCCCGACACCTCGGACGCCCAAAGGGCTCACTACGCCAAGGTGGCCAACTTGACGGCAAACAAAGTCCTGCTTCAAGGCCTCATCGACCCACTCGACGGCGGTGTCTACTCAGGAATCCAACAAGTCACCAGCGACCTGCCGGTGTTCTCAAAAACACTCAAATCACAAGCGCTCACGATGCAGGCGCTCTACTTGCTCTACCAAGCATCAGGTGATGCAAAACACCTGCAGGCCGCCGATGCCGTTCTCAACTACACCGAAAAACACCTTTCCCTGCCTGATCAAGGGTATTGCCTCGGCGTGATTCATGCGGCAAGTAATGCCAAAGACAACCCGTGCGTCTGGACACTGGAGGAAATCGAGGCCGCCCTCACCAAGGAGGAAGCCCGTATTTGCACCCTCGCATTCGGACTGCGCGGACTGGGAAATATCCCGCTCACGGATGACCCCGATCGCTCATACTTCCGCAAAAACACACTGACCTGGAAACTCTCCCTGCCAGAACTGGCAACACAAACATCTCTCGACACCGCAACCCTCAAACAACGACTCGAATCCAGCACCAAAAAACTCGCCAAGCTCCGCCAGGAAAAACCGTTGCATGCCATCAGGGAAGACCTCTCCACCGCAGGCACAACCGCCCTGTTCGCCAGTTCATGCATCTCCGCATATCGCGCCACCAGCGACCCCGCCCACCTCAACAGAGCCACCCGCATCCTCACCTTCATCCGGGAAAACTTCCTGGACGAGTCCGGCATGCTCCGCCGGGCTCGCTATCATGGCAAATTGCAGTCTTACCCCGGCACGGGTGCCGACTACGCCTTGGTCTGCCAAGCGGCCCTCGACCTCCAGCAGGTCACGCTCGACCCCGCATGGCTCAGCTTCGCCACCGATATCCATCAGCGCATGCAATCCCTGTTAGTCGACCCCCTCACCCACCATATCAAGGAATCCTCCGGCACTCGCTACCCTCAAGCGCAGGATACTTATCAATTCGCCAACTTCAGATCCCTCGATAACAATTGCACCTGGGCACTCGCCTACTCCAACGCCAAACGACTGGCCCTTCAGCATGCCGGCGACGAATACAAAGCCCAGCATGAAGGACTTGATGGCATTTTGCAGAGCACCGCATCCTCCAATCCCGTTTTAAGCATCGACTTCCTCACCGCCGACTCAAAACTACGCCAAAGTTCGGTCTATCTAAAAGCTTCCACCGCAGCAAATCCCTCAGAACTCCTCCGGGTCGCCTTGAAAACACCCTGTCAGATTATCCCGGTGACTGCCAAAGGGAGCTACCCGGAACTCGGCGAACAAGCCGCCAAACTTGCCGCAGGAGCCGCCGCCGTAGTTTCGCAAGGTAAAATCATCGGCACCGCAACCAATGCCGATGATCTGTATACACTCCTAAAGTAGCCATCCATTCAACAGCCTCCACGCTCATCATCGCCCCATAGTCAATCGACCGCCTCTAGCAAAACCTAACAATAATAAAATGAAAACATATCATTCCCTGCTATGTATCACGGCCATCCTCACTGGCAACCTCATTGCTGATACCATCGTCTTGAAAACAGGTGTTAAGTACAACGGGAAAATCATCTCCACCGACAAGGACACTTACCTTGTGGAAATTCACCACTCCAAGTCCATCAAGGACGAGCGGCGCATCCCTAAAGACCAAGTTCGGGAAATCATTGAAACCGCAAAAGATACCGAAGAGTTTGCCAAGCTTGAGGAACTGGTTCCCACACCGGACCAACTAACATCCGCAGCCTACGAGCGGCGGATCAAAACCGCGAAAGACTTCCTGACCAAGTATCCGAAGTCCATCCATGCCAAAAAGGTCAACACCATCCTCGACCTGCTTGAAAAAGAGCATCAGCTCATCTCCAAGGGCGGCATCAAGCTCGGCGGCCAGCTGATTTCCCCGTCAGACCTCGAGGCAAACGCCTACGACATCGACGCACGCATCCTGTTCAACAAGATCAAGAATGCGGCGGCCAACGGACGCTACCAGCTGGCCCTGCGCAGATGGGAAACCCTTCAGAACAACTACTCCCACTCAGCCTCATACAAAGACAGCATGGCACTGGCATCACGTATCCTGAATGCGCATAACTCCGAACTGAAAAACTATCTCGACACCCTGGAATCCCGCCTGGCCAAACGCAAGTCAGCCCTTGAGAGCCTCAACGAAGGCGATCGTGCACGCACCATCACCGTGCTCAGCGAAAATGAAACCAACTACAATGCCCTCATCGAGCGTGAACAACAAGAACTCCGCACCAAATGGCTCACCATCGACCCTTACAGCAAAAAAGCATTGGATTACAACCTGCGCAATACTGAGTCCGCACTGAAGTCGCTCTCGTCGTATGATCCGTCCAAGTTCAAATCCGCCGGCCCCATCTACCGGGATGCTTGGGCCGCCCTCGCCAAGGGTAACCTCACAGAGGCCAGCAACCTGATCAAGGACTTGAAATCACTGCGACTCCCCGACCGCTACACCGGCCCGCTCGCCCAACTTCTCAAAGAAAAACAAACCGCCGAAAAAATAGCCGCAAAACAGGCGGCCAAGGACCTTGCCGAACAGAAACGCCTGGCCGCGAAGGCCGCCGCTGAAAAAGCCAAGCAGGAGGTGATGGAAAAAAAGAAGAAATAACCCAGCCCACACCATCTGGCCGTAAATTGCCATTGCCATCTGCCCCCGGTGCGGCCAGTCTCCGCCCCTGCCCGCCCCCGTAACGCTCCCGTAACCATGAACGCACGCACCGCCAGCCACAGCCGCAAAACCGCGGAAACTTCCATCAGTGTCTCGATCGACCTCGACGGCACAGGCAAGACCGACATCTCCACCGGCGTCCCCTTTTTCGACCACATGCTCACCCTGCTCGGTAAACACAGCCTGCTCGACCTCCGCGTCAAGGCCGTGGGCGACATCGAGGTCGATGCCCACCACACCGTCGAAGACACCGGCATTGTGCTCGGCGACTGCATCCGCGAGGCCCTCGGAGACAAAATGGGTATCCGCCGCTACGGCACCGCCTACCTCCCCATGGACGAGACCCTGAGCCGCTGCGTCGTGGACCTCAGTAACCGACCGCACCTCGAATTCCGTGCGCCCACCTCGACACCGGATGCGCCCAACTTCCCCTTTACCCTCACCGAGGAATTTTGCCGCGCCATCACCAATAACCTCCGCGCCAACATCCACATCGAGCTGCTCTACGGCCGCGACGGGCACCACATTGCCGAGTCCATCTTCAAAGCCCTCGCCCGCGCCCTCAGGCAAGCCGTGGAAATCGACCCACGCGAAACCGGGATCCCCAGCACCAAGGAGGCACTGTAATCACCCCACCCGGTGATTGGACCATTCCCTTGATTATTCCATGGAAAACATGAAAGTTGGTATCGTTGATTACGGGCGGGGCAATATCCGCAGCGTGGAAAACGCATTTCTCGCGATCGGCGCGAATGTCATCCTCATCACCCGACCCGAGGAAATGGCGGACATCACCCACCTCGTCGTCCCCGGCCAGGGCGAGTTCGGCGACTGCGCTGCCAACCTCAGAAAACAAGGCATGTTTGCTCCCATCCAACAATGGGCGGCGGACAACAAACCTTACCTCGGTATCTGCGTCGGCTACCAGCTCCTCTTTGAACAAGGAGAGGAGTCGCCCGATACGGAAGGACTCGGCATCCTGCCCGGCACCGTCAAACGCTTCCCCGACGTCGACCTGAAAATCCCCCACATGGGCTGGAACTCAGTCCACCCGACCGATCCCGGCCACCCGCTCTGGCGCGACATGCCCGAGGACCCCTATTTCTACTTTGTCCACTCCTACTATCCGGAACCCGCCGAGCAAAATCATGTGGCCGCCACCTGCGACTACGCCCTGACCTTTGCCGCCGCCGTCATCCGTGGCAACCTCGTCGCCACCCAGTTCCACCCGGAGAAAAGCCAGCACAACGGCCTGCAACTGCTGCGCAACTTCCTCGCAATGCCCTACTAGCAAGTTGGTTTCCCCACCACACCCGCCCGCCACCCCACTGCGGATGAAAGGTGGGCCCAAAAAGGGAGCCCGCTTCCGGACTCCCTTTTGTTTTTGATCTGTTCTCGGGTAGCGGACCTTACAGGGCCTTCATGCTGCCCATGGCCTCGCGGAGGATCTCACCGATATCTTCAACCGGATGGTTGCGGATCTCAAAGTTGACCTCCACCAGGATGCGGTTGTCCACCGCATTGTCAGCAAGCTCCAGTCCCTTGCCAATGACATCGGTGTCCACCGTCGTCATAAACTCCTCAAGGAGCGGCACACAGGCGTGGGCAAACAGGTAACATCCGTATTCGGCGGTGTCGGAAATGATGCGGTTCATCTCGTAGAGCTTCTTGCGGGCGATGGTGTTGGCAATCAGCGGCACCTCGTGCAGGGACTCGTAGTAAGCCGACTCCGGCTCGATCCCGGTCTCGACCATCGCTTCAAAGGCAAGCTCAACGCCGGCACGGACCATGGCGATCATCAGGATGCCCTTGTCAAAGAACTCCTGCTCGGTGATGTCACCCTTGGCCTCGGTTTTTTCAAACTCGCTCTCACCGGTCGCTTCGCGCCAGCCAAGCAGATTCACATCGTCATTGGCCCAGTCCTCCATCATCGTCCTGGAGAACTCGCCGGAGATGATGTCGTCCATGTGCTTTTCAAACAACGAACGCATGATCACCTTGAGCTCTTCGGACAGTTGGAATGCCTCGATCTTGGCAGGGTTGGACAGTCGGTCCATCATGTTGGTGATCCCACCTTGCTTCAGTGCCTCGGTGATGATTTCCCATCCGTACTGCAGCAGCTTCACCGCATAGCCGGGATCGACGCCCTGGCTCTTCATCTTGTCAAAGCAAAGCAGGGAGCCGGCCTGAAGCATCCCGCAAAGGATCGTCTGCTCACCCATGAGATCGGATTTGACTTCGGCCACAAAGGAGGACTCAAGCGCACCGGCAAGATGCCCACCCTGGGCGACGCAGAGTGCCTTGGCAATCTCCAGACCATTCCCGTTAGGGTCGTTCTCGCCATGACAGGCGATCAGGGTGGGAACGCCAAAGCCACGCTTGTATTCCTCACGCACCTCGGAACCAGGTGACTTGGGCGCCACCATGATGACCGTCAGATCCTTGCGGATCTCGGTGCCTTCCTCGACAATGTTAAATCCGTGCGCATAGGAGAAGCAGGCGCCCTCTTTCATGAAGGGGACAACACTCTCAACCACCGAGGTATGCTGCTTGTCCGGCGCCAGGTTCATCACGATGTCTGCCGACGGCAGCATCTCCGCATAGGTCCCTACCGGAAAACCATTCTCCGAGGCATTCAGAAATGACTGACGCTTCTCGGCAATCGCCGCGTCACGTAGGGTATAGGAGACGTCCAAGCCGCTGTCGCGCATGTTCAGACCCTGGTTGAGACCCTGGGCACCGCATCCGACGATGACGATTTTCTTTCCTTTGGCGGCATCAATCCCGTTGGCAAATTCCGAGATATCCATGAATCGGCATGTGCCGAGCTCGTCCAGCTGACGACGCAGCGGGAGTGTGTTAAAATAGTTCTGACTCATTTTTTTAGGTGGTTCGTTGTTCGAACGCGCGTATTCAAGCGTAGTTTTGTCATTGCGTAAATTGAATTAATTGGCATGACTAATTGCAAGAACTGCAACTTAAGACAATTCGATACGATAGGGCGGCCCGGAATCGGCCGGATTTTCATCCCGGACGAAGTCGAGACGGTGCGTCACACAGTCGAGACGGTCTTCGGCGTCATGGGAGATATAAAGCACCTGGGCAATCCCCATGGCAGCTATTTTTTCAATCATCTGAATGACGAGCGCCCGGTTCATCGGGTCAAGGCCCTGGCACGGCTCGTCAAGAATCAGGAGATGCGGACGCTTGATCAACGCCCGGGCGATGAGCAGCATCCGCTGTTGCCCGAACGACAACCTCTGGAAATGCGTGCTCCGGTGGTGCTCAAGATGAATAAACGCCAACCACTCGGCGGCAATCCTCTTATGCTCGCCGGACACCCCCTGATACACGCCGATACTGTCAAAAAAACCCGAGAGCAACACCGTTTCGGCGTTCACCGTCACCCGGTACTGCTGGTGCAGCGCCGTCGACATCAGCCCCATGTGATGCTTCACCTCCCAGATCGACTCCCCCGTGCCCCGACGTGCACCAAAAAGATAAATCTCGTTGCTGTAACACTGCGGATGATCACCGGAGATCAAATTCACCAAGGTCGACTTGCCCGATCCATTCGCCCCGCTGATCTTCCAATGCTCACCCGGCATGATCTTCCAATCCAGGCCCGCAATGATCTGCTTGCTCTGATAGCCCACCGAAACCGACCGCATCTCAACCACCGGCTGACCCGCCGGCGCATGATGGCTTTCCGTCCCGGGCAGCGCGCCCGGCAAGACGGACACCACCGTGTGCATCGCCTGCAACTGCTGCCAGAGCTTGCTTTGCTCGACTTCCTCCCTCGGTCCTTCCAGAACAAGGTCCATCTGATGCAAACAGGCAAGATGGGTGACATGCTCACCCATGTGCGACATCCGGTTGAGGACAACCACGGTCGGGATACGCCGACTTATCTCGTCAATCAACGATTTCAAATGCCCCACAAACTCACGATCCAGACCGTCGTACGGTTCGTCCAGAACCAGCATTTCCGGCGCTTGCGACAGCGCCCGCGCAATCATCATCCGGCGCCGCTCCCCCGTGGAAAGCAACCTGAACCCGGTGTGCAGGAAATCACCTAACTGCAACGCTTCAATGATCGGCTCCACCGGCGTCCCCACCGCCAAATGCTCGGTGATCAACTCATGAGTGGTCCGCCCCTGGTCAACGCAATCGAGAGCCTCACTGTCATCCTCGTATATCTCGCGCTCCAACAACGCCTGCTCACCCTCGAAAGAAACCATCCCGATCCTGCCACAACGGGCAACCCGATGTCCGCCCGCAAGCGACATCTCACCCGCCAACATCCGCGCAAAGGTCGTTTTCCCCGAACCATTGCCGCCGACCACCGCCCAATGCTCACCCGGTAAAATAGCAAAGCTCCGCACACCCACAGCGTGGCCCGCATTTCCAGAAATACCCTCAAGGGTTACAAGGGGGGAGGCTGTAAGTTGGTCAGACATAAAATAGGCTTTCGCAGATGTTTTATTGCGAACCAACGAATTGTCGATACGCTATCTCCGATTTGAACCTCCACGAAATGAAAAACTTTCTCGTGCTGGCCGAAAAACTCCACTTCGGCCGCGCCAGCCAGGCCTGCAACCTCAGCCCGTCCGCCCTGACCCGCAGCATCCAACGCATCGAGGAATCCGTCGGCCACGCGCTCTTCCTGCGCGACAACCGCACCGTCACCCTCACCCCGTCCGGGGAAAAATTCCGCAACTACGCCAGTAACGCGCTGCGCGAATGGGAAACATTCTGCGAAGAGATCAAAAGCGATGGCAGCGTCGCAGGACGGGTCTCGATCTATGCCTCCGTCACCGCCGTCTACAGCCTGCTCCCCGACCTGCTCGAGTCCTACCGGACCGCCTACCCCGAAGTCCAACTCGAACTCCGCACCGGCTCCGCCGAGGAATCCGTCCAGCAGGTCCTCGACGGCGAAATCGACCTCTCCGTAGCCGCACTCCCCGACCAACAACACGCGCGGCTCGAGTTCATGCCCCTGACCGAAACCCAACTCGTTTTTGTCGGCCCACGCAAATCACGCGACATCCCGATGCTCGACGGCCAGCTCGACCTGACCCGCGCCCCCCTGGTGCTGCCACGCAGCGGCCTCTCCCGACGCCGACTCGACCAGTGGCTCAAAAAACACAACACCCGGCCCAACATCAACACCGAGGTCTCCGGCAACGAAGGCATCCTCGCCATGGTCCGCCTCGGCTGCGGCATCGGCATCGTGCCGGAACTCGTGCTCGAACGCAGCCCGTTCCGCAAGGATGTCCGGAAAATCAACGCCGCCCCGAAACTCGCCCCCTACGTCGTCGGCCTCTGCACCACCCAAAAAAACCTGACCCGGCCAGGCATCGCCGCGCTCTGGGAGTTGGCGGGGAGAAATCAGGGGGTGTAAGTAAACGGCACTCGCTTGGTCACCGTCATTGTCGTCGAACCACCAGGAATGGGGGGAAATTGCGGCACCACTGCCGTGCCCTCAGACCAGCCACTTGTCGCCGTGTGAAAACTCAGGGGAAGATTAAAAGAACTCCAGCTTTCCGACCCCATCGGGCTGTCAAATGTCACTGCCAAGGTTCCCATCGGGATCAGTTTCGCCTGCGGCGAGGCACCCGCAGTCCATCTCGTCACGGGTGCTGAGTCCGTCCACGTCACTGCCGTTAAATCACCAGAACTTCCACTGGAGTGAAGCCAGGTCCCACCGCCTGTGCCATCAAAAGTCAACGTGACCGTCTCGCTACTAGAGATCACAAGTTCGACTTTGTTGCCATTGTCCACCAAATCCGTTGGTGCGTCCGGCACCAAGGAATAGTC
>JARFRT010000549.1 GCA_029287105.1 Akkermansiaceae bacterium
GGGTCGCGGGCGGGGACCACCGCAATATCATCCGGTGTTTGATTGGAAAAGAGTCGGCACTTGCTTTCCACATAGTCAGAAAAAGTGTCATAACGATCCAGGTGATCTTCGCTGATGTTGAGTAGCACTGCAACCTGAGGGTGAAAGGTATTCATGGAATCGAGCTGGAAGCTGCTCACTTCAACCACTGCTACTTCAAAATCTTCTTTTTCTCGAACAAGATTGACGAGAGGGTTGCCGATGTTGCCTCCCACAAAGACGCGCTGGCCGCTGTGGTTGATCATGTCACCCACCAGTTGGGTTGTGGTGGTTTTGCCATTGGTGCCACTTATGGCTACAATAGGCAGCTTGAGAAAGCGACTCGCTAGTTCCAGTTCACCGATAATCGGAACGGACTTGCTCCTGCCCTCTTGCAACTGAGGTATGTTCAGAGGAACACCAGGACTGACAACGATGAGATCCGCATCGGTGAATAGTTCCGCGGGATGGCCTGCCAACGCCAATGAGCATTTCAGCTTCGAGGCAGAGTCCGCCTCCGAGCCCAAGTCTGCAGCCGGGAGATGGTCGGTAATGGTAACGCGAGCCCCTTGGTCCAGAAGGAACTCGGCAACGGCCAAACCCGTGCGAGCCAGACCGACAACCAACACGTTTTTATTTCCCAGATCTTCCATGAGTGCTTCTCTCGTTAGAAAAACTTCGGCTTATCCCGTATCAAAAGTCCTTACCAGTGAGCCGATGGCGGGCGCAGAGGCCCGCCCCACGGATGATCTATTCCAAAAATTTTAGACATTTTAGGCACTTTAGCTCACTTTAGACATTTACCTTTTGTTTCTCCGATTCAGCCACGAGAATCTCAACCACCTTTTCCATCCGCATTCCCCGCGAACCCTTCACCAGCAACCAATCGCCGGCAGCCAGCAAACTGCGGACCTGCGTTGCCATTTCCTGGTGATCACTGGCCTGGGTCAGACGGTCGCTACTCATTCCAGCCTCAGCAGCACCAGCAAGTAGGTGAGAGGCTTGTTCACCCATGGCCAAAAGGTGATCAACACCTTCCCTGGCCACGATGCCGCCCACCTGCCGGTGAAGGGCCATGCTATCCTCTCCCAACTCCAGCATGTCGCCCAGAACGGCGAACGTTTTGCCTTGCTTCTTAAGGTGTATCAATGTTTCCAAAGCGGCGGCCATGGAACCGGGATTGGCATTGTAACTGTCATTTATTATATGGATGTCGCCGGGAATAGTT
>JARFRT010000006.1 GCA_029287105.1 Akkermansiaceae bacterium
TGATGTTGAGCGTCGCATTGACGGGGGCGGCGATGCTGTCGGTCACACTCACCGTGAAGGCATTGACTCCGACATCGGCATTGGCCGGGGTGCCGGAGAGCGTGCCGTCGGGGGCCACGCTCAGCCAGACCGGGCCGCTAACCTTGGCGTAGGTCAGGGCGTTACCGTCATCATCGCTGGCGCTACCGGCGATGGTGTCGGCATAGGCGGTATCCTCGGTGGCGCCGCTGCCGCTGATCGGGTTCGCCGCAAACACCGGCGCGTCATTGGTGTTGATCACCGTGATGTTGAGGGTGGCGGTATCGCTGCCGCCGTTGCCGTCACTCACGCTGACGGTGAAGGCATTCACTCCGACATCCGCATTGGTCGGCGTGCCGCCCAGCGTACCATTGCTGGCGACCATCAACCATGCCGGACCGCCGGTCTTGGCATAGCTCGGGGTGTCCCCGTCGTCGTCAGTCGATGTCCCTGCAATCGTGCCGGCGTAGGCCGCGTCCTCGGTGGCGTTGCTGCCCGCGATCGGGTCGGCCGTGAACACAGGCGCGTCATTGGTGTTGATCACCGTGATGTTAAGGGTCGCATTGACCGGTGCGGCAATGGTGTCCGTCACACTGACGGTGAAAACATTGAGTCCGACATCGGCATTGGTTGGTGTTCCTGACAGCGAGCCATCAAGGGCCACACTCAACCATGCAGGACCACTGACCTTGGAAAACTCGAGCGAATCACCGGCATTGCCATCGCTTGCATCATCGGCAAGTGTCGAAGCATAGGCCGCATCCTCGGTGGCATCCGCCTCATTGACCGGGTTGGTGGTCCAGACCGGCGCGAGATTCGCCTCATCGACCGTAATGATGGTGTCATCCGCGATCGCAACAGTGGTGTCGAGCGGGTTGCCGGCAACATCGCTGATCACCGCTCCGGCGGACACCTGCAATTGCAGGGTGCCCGGCGCGGTGGGAGTGACCTCCACGCTGAACACACCCGGTGAGGTCTCGGTGACGCTGCCGATCGTGACCGACGAGCTTCCAGCATTCGCGAAGTCCGCGGCATCCACCGTGGCCTCATCGATGTCCTCGCTGAAGGTCACCGTGTAGGTCACCAGATCGTTCTCGGTCACATTCGCCCCGCCCTGGTCATCGACGATATCGGCGCTCGCCAAGGTCGGCGGCGTCGCATCCGGAGCACTTCCAATCAACCTGAGTTGGCAGGCGTTGATGGTGGTGTTCGATTGTAAGGTGGGAGTGGTGGTGAGATTGCCATAAGCACGCGCAAGGAATTGCTGGCTGCTCGAAGCGGCGACAAACGTGCCGATGGCATACTGGCCGTATCCGCCTTCGGAGATTTCCCTCACCAGCGTCGCATGTCCGGAGGTGCCGGGGTCCGGTGTATCGGCAATGCCGCCGCCATTCAGGACCATGCCATTTACCATGGCAGTCGAGACATTGTCCGCATGCCAAATCTGGATCTGATAGGTGTTACCGATGGACAGACCACTGAAGGTGAAGACGGCATTGCCGGTTCCCTGTCGATCCGCCGTTTCAAGCAGGGTTTTGTAAGCAGCATTCGGCCCGGAATAGCTGCCACCACGCCCACCAATCGTGTCGAGGTGCGTCGGGCTATCGAACACAAAACCATCGTCGAAGGTTACCCCGTTGATGTCGAAAGTGGTACCATCGACCACATTGGCCGTGCCCAAATCGGCACCTGCATGGGCCTGGATCGGCGTCCCATCGGTCGATACATCGGTCACGTTGCCCGAGATATCGAAGACCTGCCAGGTGATCTGCCCCGGCGTCGAGTTGGCAGCATTCACCGTGATCTCCAAGGTCGCGGTGTCGGATCCTCCATTGCTGTCATCAACACTAACCGTGAAGGAATTCAGGCCCACATCCGCACTGGCCGGCGTGCCCGACAATGTGCCGTCTGCAGCCACTGCCAGCCAAGCCGGACCTCCGGTTTTGGCGTAGGTCAAATTGTCGCCGTCGTCATCGTTCGCACTGCCGGCAATCGTGCCCGTGTAGGCCACATCCTCGGCGGCATCGCTTCCGGCAATCGGGTCGGCGGTGAATACAGGCGCATCGTTGGTGTTGACCACCGTGATATTCAGGGTGGCATTGACCGGTGCAGCGATGCTGTCGGTCACGCTCACTGTGAAGGCATTCAGGCCTACATCACCATTGCTCGGCGTGCCGCTCAACGTGCCGTTAGCCGCCACCGTCAACCATGTCGGACCACCGACCTTGGCATAGATCAGTGAAGCACCGGTGTCATCATCGGACGCACTGCCGGCGATCGTACCGGCATAGGCGGCATCCTCGGTGGCGTCGCTTCCCGCAATCGGATCGGCGGTGAACACCGGCGCATCGTTGGTGTTCACCACCGTGATGTTGAGGGTGGCATTGACCGGTGCAGCGATGCTATCGGTCACGCTCACTGTGAAGGAGTTGGCTCCGACATCAGCGTTGCTCGGCGTGCCGCTCATCGTACCGTCAGCCGCCACCGTCAACCATGTCGGGCCACCGACCTTGGCATAGGCCAGCGAAGCACCGGTGTCATCATCGGACGCACTGCCGGCGAGCGTGCCGGCATAGGCGGCATCCTCGGTGGCGTCGCTGCCCGCAATCGGGTCGGCAGTGAACACCGGCGCATCATTGGTGTTGATCACCGTGATGTTAAGGGTGGCATTGACCGGTGCAGCGATGCTGTCGGTCACGCTCACCGTGAAGGCATTCGCACCCACGTCGGTGTTGGTCGGTGTGCCGGAGAGCGTGCCGTCCGGGGCAACCGACAGCCACGCGGGACCGCTCACCTTGGCATAAGCCAGGATGTCACCGTCGACATCGATCGCGCTACCAGCCAGTGTTCCCGCATAAGACGCATCCTCGGTGGCGTCGCTGCCCGCAATCGGGTCGGCGGTGAAGACCGGGACATCGTTGGTATTGATGACCGTGATGTTGAGGGTCGCGTTGACCGGAGCGGCAATGCTATCGGTTACGCTCACCGTGAAGACATTCACGCCCACATCGGCGTTGGTCGGCGTGCCGCCGAGCGTGCCGTCGGGAGCGACGCTCAGCCACGCCGGACCACTCACCTTGCCGTAGGCCAGGTTGTCACCGTCGTCGTCACTGGCACTGCCTGCGAGCGTGCCGGCATAGGCCGCATCCTCGGCAGCATTGCCTGCGCTGAACGGATCCGCCGCGAACACGGGCGCGTCGTTGGTATTGAGCACCGTGATATTCAAGATCGCATTGACCGCCGGGTCGATGCTATCGCTCACGCTCACCGTGAAGGCGTTCGCACCCACATCGGCATTGGTCGGCGTGCCGGAGAGGGTGCCGTCGGTAGCCACCGTCAGCCACGCCGGGCCGCTTACCTTGGCGTAAGTTAACGAGGCATCTGCATCATCATCCGTGGCGCTGCCAGCGATTGTCCCCGCGTAGGCGGCATCCTCGGTGGCATCGCTGCCCGCGATCGGGTCGGCAGTGAACACCGGCGCATCATTGGTGTTGATCACCGTGATGTTGAGGGTGGCATTGACCGGAGCAGCGATGCTGTCGGTCACACTCACCGTGAAGGAGTTGGCACCGACATCGCCATTGGCCGGCGTGCCGCTCAACGTGCCGTCAGCCGCCACCGTCAGCCATGTCGGGCCACTCACCTTGGCGAAGGTCAGCGTGTCACCGGCATCTACGTCACTGGCGTCATTTGCAAGAGTCGATGCGTAGGCGGCATCCTCGGTGGCATCCACCTCGTTGACAGGATCCACGGTCCACGTTGGAGCGCTGTTGGCGGCACCACCTCCGACGCTGCCGGAGATTGCGAAGTTATCCACGCGCAAGCGGGTGTTGACCCCGGTGTCACCCCAGACATACCAAGTGAAGGTGGCATTCTGGCCGGCGGATAGCGTTGCGTCCGTCAGCATCGATCCCAGATCGAAATCATGGCCAACCGCGCCAAGCCCACCCAGCGGGTGGATGCCGGATGTCCCGGCCAGATCCCCACTGACATAGGAGATCGTGGCTTCGGTAGCTGACGTCGAAACATCCCGCTTCGAAATCCAATGCAGGGTTTCCAAGGTGACATCCTCGGTGCCGGTGTTGGTGACCACAAAGGTCATCGTCATCGGACCATCGTGGGTAAACACGCAATTGGTGTTGGCCGTGCTCGCATCAGGATCCAGATCAGTCGTGCCCCATAGGATATTGGATGATTGCATGCCTGACCAGTTCCAGCCACCCGCGATTGGATCGCTCGTGCTCATGGTGAAGCTGACATTGCCGACGGCACTCGGGTGCTGGACCGGCACTGAGGATGCCGTTCCCATGTCCGCCTGATTGCCGTCATATCCCCCGAGCAGCACGGTGGCTCCCGGCGCTTTGATTGTGATGTTGAGCGTTGCATTCACCGGAGCAGCAATGCTGTCGGTCACACTCACCGTGAAGGCATTGAGTCCGAGGTCGGCACTGGTCGGGGTGCCTGAGAGTGTGCCGTCCCCAGCCACACTCAACCACGCCGGACCACTCACCTTCGCGTATACCAGCGTGTCACCATCGTCGTCGCTGGCGCTACCGTCCAGCGATCCGCTGTAAGCGACATTCTCGGCACCATCGCTGCCGGTGATCGGATCCGCAACAAACGCCGGAGCATCGTTGGCATTGCTCACGGTGATATTCAAGGTCGCCGTGTCGCTGCCACCATTGCCGTCGCTCACGCTCACCGTAAAGGCATTCGGCCCCACGTCCGCATTGGTCGGGGTGCCCGAAAGCACGCCGTCGGTTGCCACGCTCAACCAGGCCGGGCCGCCGGTCTTGGCATAGATCGGGGTATCGCCGTCACCGTCGGTCGAGCTGCCCGCCAGCGTGCCGGCATAAGCCGCATCCTCGGTCGCGTCGCTGCCGGCAATCGGATCGGCCGTGAACACCGGCGCATCGTTGGTGTTGACCACCGTGATGTTCAAGGTGACCTCGACTGCAGCGGAGTTGTTATCGGTCACACTCACCGTGAAGACGTTCACTCCCACGTCCGCCTGGCTCGGGGTGCCGGTCAACGCGCCATTCAAGGCAACACCCAGCCAGGCCGGGCCACTCACCTTTGCATACTCGAGCGGATCGCTCTCGGCATCCGTGGCATCATCGGCCAATGTGCTGCTGTAGGGAGCATCCTCCGCGGCCGCGGCCTCGTTCACCGGGCTCGTGTTCCAAGCCGGTGCCGTGTTGCCGCCACCCACCGAGATGATGGTGTCATCGAGGATGGCCGACGCCGTGTCGAGCGGGTTGCCCGCAAGGTCGGTCAATACCGCACCGGCATCCACCTGCAACCGCAGCGTGCCGCTGCCCAGCACGCTGGCACGCACCTGATACACGCTCGGCGAGATCTCGACGATGGTGCCGATGGTGACGCTTGCCGTGCCGGCGTTGCTGAAGTCGGTCGGATCCACCGTCGAGCCATCCATGCCCTCGCTGAAGGTGACATCATAGACCACCAATGCCCCGGCAGACACCGGTGCCCCGCCCTGGTCGTCGACGATGTCGGCTGACGTGAGCGTCGGTGGGGTTGCATCGGATACAGTGGCAATCAGCCTGAGTTGGCAGCCGTTGATGGTCACGTTGGATTGCCCGGTGGGAGTGGTGGTGAGGTTGCCATAAGCACGCGCAAGGAACTGCTGTGTGCTGGCATCAGCCACAAACATACCAACCGCATGCTGCCCATATCCTCCTTCCGAGATTTCCCGTACCAGGGTCGCATGCCCCGGTGTGCCGGGGGCCGGGGTGTTGGTGATTCCGCCATTGTTCACGACCATGCCATTTACCATGGCGGTGCTCACGTTGTCCCCATGCCACAGTTGGATCTGATAGGTATTGCCGGGGGTGAGGCCGCTGAAGGTGAATGTGGCCGTGCCGGAGCTTTGTCGATCTGCTATAGACATCAGGGTTCCGTATGCGGCGTTGGGGGCAGGATAGCTGCCGCCGCGCCCGCTAATCGAGTCCAGGTTTGACGGGCTGTCGAAAACGAACCCGTCGTCGAATGTCACCCCGTTGATGTCGAAGGTGGTACCATCGACCACATTGGCGGTGCCCAAATCCGCCCCGCCATGGGCTTGGACAAGCGTTCCTGCCGTGGAGACATCGGTGACATTGCCCGAAATATCAAATACTTCCCAGACGATTTGCCCCGGTGCCATGCTGGCGATGGTGGCTTCTTCGGGGGCGGAGGGTGCCGTCGTATTCCGGTTCGCGCCCTTGTCGCGGGCTTTGACGGTGTAAGCATAGGTACCAGCCCCCAAACCCGCATCGATATAGCTCGGGCTGTCCTGCCAACCACTGTCATTGCCATTGCCCGAAGTACAGGTGAAGTAATACTCCACACCATTGGGGTCGGCGGCCGTGGTCGCGGTCATCTCGATGGCAACTCCATTAACCGTTGGAGGTGACGCAAAGGCCATCGGATCCGGTGTCGGCGCGGTTACATCCTGTGACGACACATCATGGCCCATCACCGATGCAAAGCTTCCACCGACACGGATTTCATCAACCGCATTCTGGTTCACGTTCTGGCTGTAGGTGATGATGTTAAGCGTGGACTCATCAATCGCATAGGAAGCGGATGCCGCGCGGCGATCAAAGGTATCCTGATCAATGGCCACGCCTTCGGGGAAGGCATAGGCACTGACCGTGTCGGTTGCCCCGAACTCGTATTTCAAGACAATCACATGATCGCCAGGTTGA
Source organism: Akkermansiaceae bacterium (assembly GCA_029287105.1). Taxonomy (GTDB): domain Bacteria; phylum Verrucomicrobiota; class Verrucomicrobiia; order Verrucomicrobiales; family Akkermansiaceae; genus Oceaniferula. The sequence continues at coordinate 6,729 of JARFRT010000006.1, forward strand.
ATATTCTGCCCCGCAGTCTGTGCGACAATTGATCCACCATCGAACACGGTCGGGAACAAGGTGCCAGAACCGGCGCCGCGCCCGACTCCGATGGCGTCACCGGCACCGCTGCCGAACGACCCGCTGGTATCCACCTCGCTACCACGGTTCGTGAAACTGTCCGTGGCGAGACCAAGGCCCACATGTGCGCCGAAGTTCATGTAGGGAAAGTGCCAGACCGCACTCACCCACAGCACTCCGTCAGGTCCGGCCATGTCGGCGGCAGACTGCGCCAGCGGCCGGTATGCTTCAAATTTGTCACCACTGGCATCGACACCGACGTATCGGCTGCCGCTCGCAGGCATCATCGGGAAGCCGTCCATCACACCATCCCAGTCGGGATAACCTCCCGGGTTGCCCGTTTCATCATAGATCAGCGCCTTGCCGGAGGTCTCGGGACCGTCCAACCACGTTCCGAGCATGCCCGTGCCGCCACTGGCACCGGACAGGAACGACCCTGCGGTATAGTCGAATGGCTCATACACAAGGACCTCTAACAGGCTGGTATCAATGGTGATCGAAACCGTGGCACTGGAGGTCTGGCCGAAGCTGTCCGTCACCTCGAAGGTGAAGCTGTCAGTTCCCGTGTGATAGGCGAAGTCGGATTCATAAGTGAGATTCGGCGCCGTTCCCGACAGCGTGCCGTGCAGCGGCACGCTGGTCACCGAGTAGACCAACGGATCGAACTCGGGGTCCGTTCCCGTGAGCGTGATCGGACTTGGGCTGTCCGATGCCACGGTGACGGCCTGAGGATTTGCAGTCGGAGGAAGGTTCGACGGCAGCGTACCCCCGGTGTCGTAGAGGGTCACGGCCACAGTCTCGGTGATTTCCGACAGTCCGCGCGCATCGACAACAACCACCTCGAACAGGTAGTTACCGGGGGTGTTGTCGAAGGTGATCGTGGTGTCCTTGTTGCTGGCATCACCAAAGGTCACCACACCGGGACCATAGACCTTGCTCCAAGTGTAGGTGAGATCACCCTTGGCATGATCGGTGACGCTGGCGTGCAACTGGGTCTGATTCGCAGGCAGGGTCAGTTCGGCCGCGTCGCTGACCGCCCAGTCGAAACTCTTCAGGTATTTCGGCGGAGTGATGTTGTCATCCGTCGCCATGATATCGAGCAACAATTGAGCCTCGGCAGCATTGGTCGGGCTGAAGTCGGCGTGCTCCAGGATGTAGTCGATGCAGAGTTCGTAGATTCCCGGATCGGGCGTCACCAACGCGTTTGTTCCGCCCAACTGCTGCAGGTCGATGAACATGTCGCCATAAAGCCCACGGTTCGCATTCACGGTGAAATCCGCCCGGATCGATCGCTCGGCCACCGGCGCGGCCTCGCCGAAGCCATAGCGCACCAGCGCATCCATCGAGGCCTCACGCGCGTTGTCGGCAAACATCGGGTCGGCCGGAGAACGATAGAGCGCCGAGTCCACCACCGTGTCTCCCATGGCTTCCACGTCGGCTTGGTCAAAGGCGTTAAAGACCTGCTTGAGCGTGCTGCGCCCGATACCCGCGGGGCAACCGGCGATCGCCTTGACCGCCGGGTAGAGGAGTTGGCGATCGACTCCGGTCAGGTTGACGGCGGTCCCGGAATAAAGGATGCCTGAGGACGAGAACAGCAGGTTACCCATGCGGTAAATGTCGTGATGCAGGGGGTCGCGGGTATCCATCGGGAAGGTCGCCCGCGACGCTGCCGCAGTTGCGGTCAGCACCACATTCAACTCCGCATCCTTGGCGGGGTTCGCAATCAACGCCTTGGCAGCAAGCCGACGGATATGCGGATCCGGATCACTGAGCAATGCGGAAAGCACCGGAGCCGATGTGGCATCGGCGACCTTTTCCAGCGTCATGATCGCCCCTTCACGGGAATTGCCGACCGGATCGCTGGCCAGCGCGTGCAAGGCGTCCATGTCCGTCGAGGTCAGGGCCATCTGCGAGAGCGCGTTGGATGCACGGACGTGCACTTCCGGCGCCCAGTCCGCCAGGTCGGCAATCAGCTCGGCCTTGGTGCGGGTCGTTTCATCATAGAGACCCGAGGCCACTGCCTCGGCGCGCTCAGTGGCATTCAGCACCCCGGCGGCAGTACGACCGCGGCCGGTCATGTGCAGACGCTTGATCGGCAGCGCGTAGGTCAGGATCAACGGCGTCGAAGAGTTGAAGCCGCTGTAGTTGTTGTGGGTGTAGATGTGGTTGTAGGCGAAGCTGCCATCCCACTTGCGCGCCAGGTCGAAGAGCCAACTGCTCTGGGCAAAGTATGACTTGATCGCATCATCACCGGCGTGCGCAGCTCCAAGCGGCGTCCACAGGTTATTGAAATAACATCCGGTGTGGCCGGTTTCGTATTCCGCGAATGCCGCCGCGGACATCTTGCTGAAATACTTGCATTCCTCTTCCTTGCCGGTCGCGAGATCGAACGCAAGTGCAGCCGCACCGCTCTTGCCGTTGCTGGTGAAGTCAGAACCGCCTGTCTCATGCTCACCGTAGGGGATGACTCCCCTGTTGGCGTAGGAACCGTAAAACGTGACACCACGGTCGATGCCCACGTCGAGGGCTGGATTGACGACTCCGCATTCCTTGGCCAGCAACAGGCCATAGAGGCCGGGCACCGCCGACGAGTTGATCGCGCCGTAGCCACCCATCATCGGCGTCGTGTCGCCTTCCGGCCAACGAAACTGGGCGAAGATGTGGCCGAAGGTACCGAAAATGCTCTGGCCGGTGGTGATGCTGTTGACGTGGGCTTCGATCGCCGCGAACACTCCCCCCCCCGGGTGCTCACCGTAGTTGAGGTAGAACTCGGCCAGGGTGATCAGCGTGTGTCCCCGCTGCCAGCCCACCTTGGAACCGGTTTCCGTCACCCCGGAATTCATCGAGGCGATGGTCGCGGCATCCGGCAGCAACGCCGCAATCTCGGCATCGATCTGCGTCTTCATCGCCGCGTGATCCGGGTGACCGGGATCATCGAGCGCCATCAGCGCCAGGGTGCCCATCCCGTAGGCTCCCGAGTTGCTGTTGGCCAGCATCGCCTGGCGCGCATTCTCGACAATCAAGGCACACTTGGCATCCGACACCGGAGCATCCGGGCCGTAGGCACCGAGGTTCTGCAGAGTGATTGTGACGGTCGAAGTGGCTCCGCTGCTCCAGACCTTGAGCTTGAGTTCCGGAGTTACCCGGTTCTCGGCATCCGCGATGGCGAGCGCCAGCGCCTTACGCGCATCCGAGGCGAAATCCGCCGGCGTCGAACCATCGCCACTCGCCCCGAGAATCACGTCATTGACCAGCAGGCCGACCGTCTCACCGGGAGAGCCCACATCCACCACATTCACGAGGATCTGGCGGGCCTGGCCTGTGTAGTTCAAATCTCCAATCAATTCCTTCGGATCTTTCTCGTGATAGATCCAGCCACTCAATCCGGTAGGACCCAGGTTGATACTCTTCTGCGCGATTTGCGTTGCCGTTGGATAAGCCGGATCGCTGGTGTTCGTCAGATCCGGCACTTGGGCGACCGCACTGGCAGCCCACGAAAAAACAGCAAGAAAACATGCTACTCGGCGGAGAATCATTAGCATCCAACTCTGCTGGATCATCGACCCATGCTGCGCCCTGGAGGATCGGAATATGGCGGGTTTGACTGCACTGCTAGAAACTTGCTTTGGGTTTGTGTTGTGTGTGGTCGCTATCATGGTAGATGATGGGTGGCTAGTGAGTTACGGGGGGAAAGGTTCGGAGGCCTCTCCTATTTCGATAGGTATCCAGCATAATAACCAATACCCATTCTCGCTATCATCTCAAAAAAAACTGCCATCGTATAGTCACACGATCATGCGACGACCGGAAGACGACCGGAGTGAGCGGAAGTTCTGCGGTGGATCCGCGATCAGGCGGCGGATGCGTCTGGATCGCGTGCCGATGATGCTCCGGAGCGACTTTCCCCTAGGCAAGGTTCGGATGTGATTGATGCCCCGTCGGGGTCATGGCCGGTGATCGCGCTCTAAAATAAGCCTCACCTATTCCTAACAACATTTGTTCCGGCTGTCATGGAGTGCGGACACCATCAGTGTTTTGCCTTTGGCATCCCTGCCCTATCGGCACGCGCAGGAGCGCGGCTTTGCGACGCCGGCTTTGCGTGGCCCACTCACGAGTCCAGGTCGAGCGCCGCCTTCTGGGCTGCGGTTTTGGCCTCTCCTTTGTGCGCCTTGTCGGCCTCCGCTTCCGTGGTGAGACGCATTCCGACGGGCTTGGAGACACCGAAGTCCTCCATGGTCACCCCGTAGATCACGTCGGCGCGGTTCATGGTGCGCTTACTGTGGGTCACGATGATGAACTGGCTGTTGTCGATAAACTTGTCCAGCACCTTGAGGAAGCGGTTGATATTCGCCTCATCCAGCGGTGCGTCCAACTCGTCCAGCACGCAGAACGGGCTCGGCTTGATTTGGAAAATGGAGAACAGCAGGGCGACGGCGGTCATCGAGCGCTCACCCCCCGAAAGCAGGCTGATCGACTGCAGTTTTTTGCCCGGGGGTTTGGCGATGATATCGATGCCGCTTTCCAGCGGGTCGTCCTCGTTGATCAGCACCAGGTTGGCCTGAGCCTTGTCTCCGAACAGCACCTTGAACATGCCTTTGAAGTTCTCGGCGACCTGGGTAAAGGTTTCGGTGAAGCGTTTTTTCGTCTCCACGTTGATCCGCTCGATGACAGTAATCAGTTCCGTCTTGGAGTTGACCAAATCATCGTGCTGGGTGCGCAGGTTGTTGTGCAGGTCCTCAAGCTCGTCGAACTCCTCGATTGCATCCACGTTGACCGGCCCCATGGAGTCGACCTTACGTTTGAGATCAATCACGATTTTCTCGACCAGATCCCAATCCGGCCCGGTGTCTCCGGGAAGCGGAATCACCTCCTCCGACTCGTCCGCGACAGGTGCCACGCTCTCGGGCTCGGTTTGTTCCGCATCATCATTCGGCTCTTCACCCGCTGCCCGGTTCTTCTCCTGACGTTCGTAGGCCGTGGTGCGCCCATTAAGACAAGCGAGCAGGGCGTGAGAATCAGGCCGGAAGTGCGCAAGCTCAATCTGGTGGCGTTCCATGACACTCTCGTTCAGGTTTTCCAAACGCAGACCGATCTTCGTTGCCGAAATCTCCTCACGTCCTTTTTGCTCGGTGATTTTAGAACACTCGTGCCGCAAGGAGGAAAGCTCTTTCTCGCTGACTTCAATCGCATGATGCAGTTCGCCACGACTGGCGGAGGTGCTCTCAAGCAGCTCTTCCAAATCGCGTGCTTCCGCGGAATTCATCTCGATGGTTTCCAACAGTTCCGCATTCTCGGAAACCGCGGCCTGCATACGCTCGTTGAAGCTGGCAATCTCCTCGTCGCGCCGGCTACTGAGCTGACGCAGTTCCTCAAGGCGAGCCGCCATCGGCGAGCGCTGCCGCTCGGCCGCATCGAGCGCCTGGCGCTCGACAGCAAGACTGGTGCGATACTCCTGAAGGATGGCGACGGCCTCGTTTTCACGACGACTGGCTTCCTCCAGCTCGCCGGCGAGCTTGACCTGATCGGCTTCCAACTGCTCCAGGCGAGCGCGGGCAGACCCGAGGTCACCTTCCATTTCCTCACGGCCACTGAGCGCATTGTCCTCGCGCTCCTTGATGTCGTTTTGTTCCCACTCGACGCTGGAGATTTTGCTTTCCAGTGATTCCACCTCACGGCTGGCCAGGGTGAGTTGCCCTTGCAGTGTCGACTCCTCGACGCGGGCCTTCTGCAGGCGTTCACGTGCGAGCTCGGAGGCTTCGCGCTGCTCGGTGACTTCACTTTCCAAGCGGGACAGCGCCGTGCGTGCTTCCTCGTCAGCCGTTTCCAGCTCGGCCACTTCGATTTCCAGTGAGCGGACTTCGTTTTGTCTTTCCAGCACCGAGCTTTGGTCGCCGCTGCTGATTCCGCCCGTGATCATGCCCTCCGGATGGCAGACATCACCGCGCATCGTCACTATGATCACGTCGGGCAGGTCGCTGCGCAGGCTCATGGCAGTGGTGAGATCGCTGACGATCAGCACCTTGGAGAGAAGGCTTTCAACGACCGCTGCGACCTTGGCATCGGATTTGACACGATCCATCGCCCAGGTCACGGCACCGTCCGGCACGGTCATCATCTGGCCTGCGGAGGAGGCTGAGACGAAGTCTTCGGGGATGATGGCCGCCTCACCGAGTTTTTTGTCGGTAAGCCGGTCAATGATCGCCTGCGCATAGTTCGAATCGGTCACCAGCACCGCCTGCAAG
>JARFRT010000074.1 GCA_029287105.1 Akkermansiaceae bacterium
GATAGTAAAATGCCCATGCCCCTCACACGCGCGGCCGCGCGAATACATTATTAGGGAGGTATAGTCAAGTTTGTCCCGTTCCATGTCCCGTCTCAAACGTTGCAAAATGGTGCATTTGGGTGCATTTTGGGAGCGGGACACCTTTTTTTCTAGCAGATAGTCGAAGCGCTGGAACCCTTGAAAACAAAAGGCCCGGAGGTTAATCCGGGCCTTTGAAAAGTGGTACAGGAAGAGGGACTTGAACCCCCGACCGCCTCGGTGTAAACGAGATGCTCTACCAACTGAGCTATTCCTGCATATTGTGGGTGAAAATGGCCACGTGTCTTGGGAGACGCGCGTTGTTTGGCCGAAATGGGCGCCGGTTGCAATCACTTTTTCAAAGAACTTGATCAATCCGCCGGTGTATGCGGTTCGAAGGTGGTGCTGCGTTCGTGGGAACGGGCGCGGGCGGCGCGTTTGGCCTGTTGCTGCAGGTGCTCCTGCATGCGGAATCGTTTCTGCCCCTTACCCGGCTCGATCCGCTGCGATGTGCCGTCGGTGAGGATTTCGAAGCCATTGACGTTATCCTTGAATGCGGCATCGAGAATTCCCTGGAGACGCTTCCGGCAGGCCTTGTCCTCGATCGGGATCATGAGTTCGACCCGCTTGTCGAGGTTGCGCGTCATCCAGTCGGCTGACGCGATAAACACCAGCGGGCTGCCGCCGTGGTGGAAGGAGAAGATGCGGGCGTGCTCGAGATAGCGGTCGATGACAGAGACGACGCGGATGTTTTTCGCCTCTTTGCGCTGACCGGTTTTCAGGCAGCAGATACCGCGGATGTTGAGGTTGATGTTAACGCCGTCTTTGGACGCCTGATAGAGGGCCCGGATAATTTCCTCGTCCTGGAGTGAGTTTACCTTGGCGGTGATGGATGCGGGTTCGCCGTTCTTTGCGCGTTTTGCCTCGGCGGAGATGAGTTCGAGCAACCTTGGTTTCATGTGGGTGGGAGCCGGGATCAATTTCCGGAACCGGGTGAGTTTGGATCGCCCGGTGATGGCATTGAAGAAGAGTGAGGCGTCGGCACCGTAGGCCGGGCGTGAGGTGAGGTAGGAGATGTCGGTGTAGAGTCGGGCGGTGGACTCGTTGTAGTTGCCGGTGCCGAGGTGGACGTAGCGTTTCAGCTGGCCGTCCTCATTGCGGATGACCAGGCAGATTTTGGCGTGGGTTTTCAGTCCTTTGACGCCGTAAACAATCTGGACGCCGGCGCGTTGGAGTTCATCGGCGCGCATCAGGTTGCGGGCTTCATCGAAGCGGGCTTTGAGTTCGATCAGGACGGTGACCTGCTTGCCATTGTTGGCGGCTTTGATCAGGGCGTCGATGACGCGGGAGTCGGAGGCGGTGCGGTAGAGGACTTGTTTGATGGCAATGGTGTCGGGGTCACTGGCGGCCTCTTCGATGAATCGGAGTACGGGCTCGAAGCTCTCGTAGGGGTGGTTGAGCAGGATGTCGTGATCGGCCAGCGTTTCAAAGAGCGATTCCCCGGGTTCGATCTCGGGTGAGAATTGCGGTTCCCATGGCGTGTCGCGGAGGTGGTCGTATCCGGACGCGAAGGCCAGCGCCATGAAGTCGGCAAGGGCGAGGGGGCCTTGGGCGGCGTAGGTTTCCGCCGGGCTTGCGCCGACGGCTTCGCGGACTATCCGTTTGAGCCGGTTGGGGGCTTTGGCCGGGTGTTCGAGTCTGACGGTATGACTTGTTTTGCGTGCGGCCAGGACCTCCTCCATTTCTCCGGCGAGGTCGATGGCATCCTCTTCCTGTACGGCGATATCGCCATTGCGGGTGATGCGGAAGGGCATGGTGGCGGTGACTTGTTCATCGGGAAAGAGCTCGCCGGCAAACATGGAAATGATTTCCTCCACGGGGATCAGGTGTTCACCAGTGGCGTCGGATGATGTTTCTGACATCGGGATATGGGTGAATCGGGCGAGGGCTTCCGGCAGGGGGATAAAGACATTACGCTTGGACTGATCGTCGGTATTCTGTAACTCGCAGGCCAGAATGATCCGCATGGCGGGCAGCGAGGTGGCGCGCGTGTCGGGATCGTGGGCAAGCGGGGTGAGCAGTGGGAAAATGGCCTCCTCGAAACGGCTCATCAGGATTTCATGTTGGGCCGGGGTGATCGCCTTGCTGTCGATCAGCAACATACCTTCTTTCGCCATGGCCGGGAGAAGTTGGTGGTTGAGCAGCGCATACTGGTCCTCGACCATGGCCTTGGCCCGTGTCCGGATGGCCATGAGTTGCTGCGACGGAGTGAGGCCGGTGATCCCGCGTTTGCGGGCACCGGAATGACGCATCAGGTGAAGGCCACCGACCCGGACCTGGAAAAACTCGTCCATGTTGGACGCGGTGATGGCAAGGAACTTGACCCGCTCCAGCAGTGGCAGGTCGTCACGCAGTGCTTCGTCGAGCACGCGTTGATTGAACTCGAGCCAAGATAATTCGCGATTGATAAAGGGCATTGTGGGAAGTGGGAAGTGGGCCTCTGGGGAGGCGGGGTGTGAGCAGGGGGATTAGTGGGTCTCGTGGAGGGCGATGCCGAGGCCGTAGATGTCTTGGAAGAGGCTGGCTTTCGAACGCATGGCCATGCGCTCGACGGAAGCGTCTGCGATACCGTGCAGGTCGATGTTGAGCTTTTGTTTGCCGATCCGGACGCTGATTTTGCTGATGCGCGCCGAGTGGCTGCGATCGAGCGCGTCGGCTATCCGGAGGATGGCGGCGAGCTTGGACACACGCATCCGGTCGTCCGATTTGAGGTCTCGGTAGTCGATGTGGTTAGGCTTGGGTCCTGATCTTCTGTGGTAGCGTGCGACCAGCGCGATGATACCGAGGTCCCTCTGGCCGAGACCGAAAATCTCGCTATTTTTGATGAGGTAGTGGGAGTGCTTGTGGTGGGCGCGGGCGTTGATGAAATTCCCGCATTCGTGGAGGATGGCGGCGCAGCGCAGGAGCAGGGCGTCGTGATCATCGAGTTGGTGGAGTTCGGTGGTGGCGTCGAAGAGTTGTTGGCTCAACTGGGTGACCTGTGCGGCGTGGGAGCGGTGGACGTGGTACTTGCGGGCGAGGCTTTCGGCGGAGCGGAGCACCTCTTTCTGAAACCCCTCGGTGAGTGAAAACGAGGTCGGGATGTCGAGCAGCAGGCCGCGTTCGTAATCGCTGCCCGGAATGCGCAGGGTTTTCACCTGCAGGGTTTCTGCGATGGCGAGGTTGATTTCGAGGGCCGGGATGATGGCCTGGGCGGTGTTGTAGTCGAGTTGGTAGTTTTTCACTCGCATTTCCTCGGTCATGGACGCGATCTGGGATGATATGTCGGCAAGGGCGCGGTAGGAGCTCTTGGTTTTACCGGGTTTGGCCAGTTCGTGGGCGAGGTGTTGGATTTCATAGCCAATGATCACGAGTTCCTCGATGCCGGCCTCGGTGTAGTCGTGGTGGATTTGGCTGACCTGGCTCCTGATGTGCTCACGGATGAGCTTGGTGACACTGGCGCCGCTGTCTTCGCCGTCCTGGTTTTCCAGGATGGCTTCACCGGTCCGGTAGACACCCATGCGGTAGTTGCTGTAATCCGAGATCCTGCCGTTTTTAAAGAGCAGGGCGCGGGTGTTGCCCGGGCCGACGTGGACGACGAGGGTGGTGCATTTTTTCATCGACGGCGTGTCGCGGAGTCGACGTCGGGTCTTGAGGTAGATGAGCCGGGTCATTTCGCCCTCGTCGAGGGTTTCAATGTGCAGGCCGCAGCCGATTTGGATGCGGTTGAGGATGGCATCCTGGTTGAGGGCCTCGTCGAGCACGTTGGTGGCGACGGCGCGGACCGGGGTGTCCTCGGTGGCGCCGAGTTCGCGCAGGGTTTCGCGGTAGCCGTTGAGGATGGTGACGCAGCGCTCGATCGTCGATCTGCGGACGCTGCCGCTTTGGAAGATATCATGGGCCAGGGGGACGGACTGCTCGAGGAAATCGCCGGGGGTCTCCGCCGCGTCAGGGTGCTTTTCCACCACCAGCAGCGAAATTGAGCTGGCGCCGATGTGGATGGAGGCTTGGAGCGACGGTGGGGAGGCGGTTGTCATGGGCAGCGGGATAGGGGGATAGGGGAAGAGTGTGGGCCATCGTTAGGCGAAAGTCGCGTGCCAAATGGTGACAATCGCGGCATCGGATGTCGAGTGCGGATCGACGCCCGGAGATATACCAGAATGGCCGGAAATAATCAATTTAAAGCATATTAGGCTTGATTTTTCAGGCCATTCATGCTTTTCACTTCGCCCGCACTCCCAGTCACAACGTCTCTTTTGCAGTTACGTTGATTCGAATACCCCTCATCCACCCACATTACACTTCTCGGAAACCCGCCATGGATGACTCGAACATAATCCCGTTTGAGCAGCCCAAGCCCCATTCCGGTGTCCCCTCAACATCTATGAAAAGCAGCCTTGTCGTCAAAGCATCCTCGATCATCGAAGACCCCCAAATCCTTGTCAACGTAGTTTCCAAGCGTGTCGCCCAGCTCAACCAAGGGCGTGCACCGCTGATTGATACCGTGCCCAGCATGGGTGCGGCCGACATTGCGCTGACCGAAATCATCGAAGGTAAGGTGGTCATCGCCAAACCCGAAGGGAAGTAGATAGCCGAAGGGAAGCAGCAGCCCGAAGGCGAGTAGTCAATTTTCAACAACAAATAGACGGCGGGGACGAGGCCCTTCGTTGACCCAATGAGATCGTATGAGTGCGGATATTGCAAATAACCGAAAGGCCCGCCGCGACTATCATATTTCCGATACCTACGAGTGCGGCCTGGAGTTGAAGGGCACCGAGGTGAAATCCATCCGTGAGGGCAAGGTGAACATTGCCGATGGCTATGCGCGGATTGAAAACGGGCAGGCATTTCTTTACGGCTGCCATATCCAGCCGTGGCAGACTGCCGGTGAGTGGTTTCAGCACGGGGTGACCCGTCCCCGCAGGCTGCTGCTGCATAAAAAAGAGATCCTCAAGCTTGCCGAGGAGACGGCTCAGAAAGGCTGCACACTACCCTGCCTGAGGATGTATTGGAAGGGGGGGCGCGTGAAGGTTGAGATCGGTGTCGGCAAGGGCAAAACCCACAGCGACCAACGCCATGCCCTGAAAAAGCGCACTGAGATGCGCGAGGCTCAGCGCGAGGTGTCGCGTTTCAATCGTCAGTAAAGCCGATGTTTGACCTTCGTCAGTTCGCCAGCATTGCGCCCGAGTGGTATCTGCGCTTGCATTACCATGACGAGTTGGGGTCGACCAATGACGAGGCCCGTCGGCTTGCTCTCGAGGGGGCGGAGCATGGCACAGTGGTGCTGGCCGACCACCAAAGCTCGGGGCGGGGAAGGCGGGGGTCGACCTGGGCGTCGGACCCGGGTGACGGCCTGTTGTTTTCGCTCGTGCTCCGGCCCGATTTTGAAAAAAAGTTCTGGAGTCGGATCGCGCTCGCGACCGGTTTGGGTATTGCCCATGCATTGCGTGCGGGCTGGGGGGTGGCGGCCGAGGTCAAGTGGCCGAATGATATCTATGTGCACGGGCGAAAGTGTGCGGGTATTCTGGCGGAGGCGCGTGAGGGTTTTGTGATTGTCGGTGTCGGGCTCAATGTGATTGCCTCACCGAAGGGCGGGCTCTCGCCGGAGGGGAAGGGTGTCGGCGAGCCGATTGCGGTCTGTGATGTGTTGCCATCGCCGGTGTCGCGCGAGCGTGTGCTGGCGGCGGTGCTGGATGCGGTGCTGGTCGAGGTGGAGGCGTGTGCGGATCGCTTTGACGAGCAGATGGTCCGTCTCAGGGAGATATGTTTTTTGACCGGAAAAACCATTGCATTCACCGCGAGTGACGAGCGGCGGGTTGGCAAGGTGGTGGGTATGGGCGATGATGGAAGCCTTCGGGTCGAGGTGGACGGCGCGGTTATCGCGTACACGCAGGCAGCGGAAATCCGTGTGATCTGAGCGCGGGGCATCTTTGATTGTTCCCAAAAGGGTTTTAACGTCGGGGCCACGTGATTTCAGAGTTGGCAATGTCGCCGAAACATGGGAGGAATGGGCATGGCACGTTTTACAGACAAAGTAGCAGTGGTCACCGGCGCAGGTCGGGGGATCGGATTGGAAATCGCCAAGGCATTTGCTGCCGAGGGCGGGAAAGTGGCGGTGGTGAGCCGGAGCGCAGGAAGCTGCGGCGGCGCGGCCGACGCCATCAATGCGGCGTTTCCCGGGCAAGCGGAGGTGGCCAAGGCCTATGCGGTGGATGTGGCTGACCACGAGGCGGTGCAGGCGATGGCCAAGCAGATCATCGCCGACTTCGGCGCCGTCAATATACTGGTCAACAACGCGGGTGTCACCCGGGATGGCCTGTTGATGAGGATGAAGGAAGACGACTGGGATACGGTGCTCGATACCAATCTCAAGGGGGCCTTCAACACAGTGAAGGCATTCCAGCGCAGCATGATGAAGGCGGTCGATCCGCGGATCATCAACATCAGCTCGGTCATTGGTCTGATCGGGAATGCCGGTCAGGTCAACTACGCCGCGAGCAAGGCGGGGCTCATCGGATTTACCAAATCCGTCGCACGCGAGCTCGCCGGTCGCAAAGTCACCTGCAATGCGATTGCCCCCGGCTTCATCGCCACCGATATGACTGATGAGCTGAGCGAGGATCAAAAGGCGGCGATCGTCGGCAACATTCCGCTCAAGGAAATGGGGGGGACGGCAGACATTGCGGCACTCACCCTTTTTCTCGCCAGCGCCGAAGCGCGTTACATCACCGGCCAGGTCGTCGCCAGTGACGGCGGCATGACGATGTAGGGTTTTTAAATTCTAAGTTTTAAACTCTAAATACCAAGTGCCGGACAGATGGAACTGTTGCTGATTCGTCATGCCAAGGCCGAGCCGTACGCAATCAGCGATTCTGCACGGGCGTTGACCCATAAGGGCAGGGAGCAGGCTGGTAAGATCGGCGGGTTTTTACGCGCACATCAACTTCTGCCGGATGTGACTCTCGCCAGTCCACTGGTGCGGGCCAGAGAGACGGCGGAAATCTTTTGCGCTGCCGCCGGGATTGACGGTCCCATCATTGAGCCGTGGCTCGCCTGCGGCATGCGGCCGGCATCGGCGATGAGCGAGCTGTCAGCTTACAAGGATTTCCAACGCGTTGCCATTGTCGGCCACGAACCGGACTTTTCCTACCTGGCCGAGTGGCTGTTAGGGGTTCAGGCCGGGGCCATCCACGTGCGCAAGGCCTCGATGATTTTGTTCAGCAACGTCCGGCCGCCATCGCAGGGTGCCTGCCTGGAAATGATGGTACCGGTCAGCGCGGTATGAGGACGAGGTAGTTTCTCACCGGCTTGTTGAGGAAGGACCGGTGTGATTTATTGCCGCGATCCACATGCGGACCGGCCCAGAGGTCCGAGGACCTTCCTCCGTCGAGGTTGACCGCGGTGCTGATTTTGAAACCGGCCGGGGAGGTGCCGGCAAGCGCGCGGGACAGCGCGTCGAGCGTGCACGGCTCGGCATAGCCGATCGCCCAGTGGTGGTTGCCGTCCCAGGCGATGAAGCTGCGTGGCCGACTGTTGGTGTTGGAAAGTCCGGGGACCGGTCTGCCCTTTTCAGCGAGCATCGGGCCGGTTTGGAGTAGGTTGGAGGCATGGGCCGCCGCGCTGGACGACGGGTAATGTTGTCGCCGGATGATGGCGCTGCCTGTGCTTGAGGAGACAAACATGGCTGCACCGAGTGATGACCGGTTGACGGAACCTCGTTGGGTTCCGGTCTCGATCAGGAGCCCGAGAGGTTTTCCCGCCGGGGTGAAAAACCCACCATTGATGGCGGCGAGGCCATGGTAGGTCGCGGCTGCGGCTTGGGCATTTTGCCACCTTGACCCTGGCCCGTTAGGTTGATCGGCAACGCGCAGCTGGTGGTCGCGGTCGTCAAAGGAAACCAACGCCAGCGTTACCCCGCCGCGTGAGGTGTAATGGTGGGCGAGGGGGAGCTTCGCCTGCGGCGGCAGCGGGCTGGGCCCGGGCGTCAAAAGGGGCGCCGCATCCGGCTTGGGTGGCGCGATCCCGGCACCGGAGGCAGGCGACGGCCTTGCAGGAGCGTCAGGAAGCTCTGGAAACTCTGATAGGGCTGTGCATGAAGGCAGCGCACAGGCGCAGAGCATGAGGGCGGATCGTCGCATCCCGTTAACCTGCCTTATTTCTGCCCGATCGCAAGCAGCGTCTGGAAATACGGGGCCTCGCTCTCCTTGTCGACGATGGTTGTTTCGATCTCCTTGAAGCCCGCGTTTTCCATCATCTTGTAGAGCTCGACCTCGGAGAAGCCTAACCAGGTGTCGGCATACAGGTCCCGGGCTTGGTCGAAGCTGTGTTGGAGGAGGTCAAGGATGACCAGCTTGCCGCCGGGAACCAGAAGGCGATATGCGGCCGCGATCGCACGCTCCGGATGCTCGGCGTGATGCAGCGCCTGGGAAAAGATGGCGAGGTCGACCGAGTCGTCATCGATCGGGGGGGACTCGATATCGCCGAGGCGGTATTCGAGGTGGGAGAGTCCGTGCTCCAGCGCCAGCTTCTTGCCGAACTCGACCATGTTAGGTGCGTTGTCGATGGCGATGACTTTTTTCGCCCTCGGTGCGAGAAGCTGCGCGAGCGTTCCCTCGCCGGCGCCCAGGTCGGCGACCACGTCATAAGTCATGATCTTCAACATCGCCTCGGCCAGCGACTTCCATGATCGGCCGGGCACGTAGCTTTTCCCGAATTTGCCCGCCAGCTCGTCGAAATACGCACGTGTTTTATCACGCCGCTTCCGCAGGATGTGGGAGAGGGTTTTGGAATCGGCATCGACCTCGGGAATCTCTCCGGCTGCCTGCCGGGCGACCTCCATCAGCGCATCGGGCGCGGAAATGGTGTAGACGTTGTTTTTTCCTGACCGGGAACTCGTCACCAGACCCTCCTGCCGGAGTTGTGAGAGTTGGGTGGAAATGCGGCTCTGGCCCATGCCGAGGATCTCCTGAAGCTCGGCCACGTTGAGCGATTCATCCGCCAGAAGCAGCAGAATGCGGATGCGGGTCGGGTCCGAGAGTAGTTTTAAGGATTTGAGGATTGACGGCATGGATATTTAGGTTAAATCAACGTATCAAGATTCGTTGATGCGAATCTAATCAACAAATAATACCATGTCACGCGAATTCTCATTCTCATCCGAGTCCGTCACCGAAGGACACCCTGATAAAGTAGCCGATACCATTAGTGATTACATCGTTGACCGGTGTATGGAAAATGATCCTGAAAGCCGGGTGGCCTGCGAAACCCTGGTGAAGGACAACATGGTGGTGCTCGCCGGCGAAGTGACCACAAATTCGGATTTCAACTACCAGTCAGCGGTGCGCGAGGCGATCCAGAAAATCGGCTACACCAATGACGACTGTAAATTCAATGCCGACAGCTTCCTGTTTGTCAACGCGCTCAGCCAGCAGTCGGGTGACATCGCCCAGGGGGTGGACAACAACGGAGCCGAGGGAAAAGGCCATGAGGAACAAGGTGCCGGCGATCAAGGCTTGATGTTTGGTTACGCCTCGGACGAGACCCCCGAGCTGATGCCCGCCCCTGTGAGTTACGCCCACCAGTTGGGTCGGGAAGTGACCCGGCTGCGCAAGGATGGCGAGTTGTCCTGGCTCCGTCCCGACTCCAAGACCCAGGTGTCTTGTGAGTATGCCAACGATCGGGTTCAGCGCATCAATGCGGTGGTCATCTCCACGCAGCACGCCGACAGCGTTTCCCACGCCGAGATCAAGCAGGCCATGACCGACCTCGTGATTCGCAAGCTTCTGCCCGCCGAACTGGTCGATAACGATACTGAGATCCTGGTCAACCCGACCGGGCGCTTTGTCGTCGGTGGCCCCGAAGGGGACTGCGGTCTGACCGGGCGCAAAATCATCGTGGATACCTACGGGGGTATGGGGCGTCATGGCGGCGGTGCTTTCTCCGGAAAAGATCCGTCGAAGGTCGACCGGTCGGCCGCCTACATGTGCCGCTGGGTTGCCAAGAACATTGTGGCTGCGGGTCTGGCGAAACGCTGTGAACTGCAACTCGCCTATGCCATCGGCCACCCGTTGCCCGTCAGCCTCGACATCAACGCCTTTGGCACCTCATCCGTCGACGAAGCAAAAATCATCGCCGCGGTGAATGCGGTGTTCTCCTTCAAGCCCGCCGACATCGTTTCCCAGCTCGGGCTCAAAACAGTCAGTGCCACCGGCTTCAACTACGCCAATACCACCAACTACGGCCACTTCGGGCGCGAGGATTCGCACCTGGCGTGGGAAGTCTGCGATAAGGTGGACGCCCTCAAAGCCGCCCTCTAAACGCCGACATCCAAACTCTCACTCCCCATTTACAAATGAACACCACACTAGAAAAACCCACCGCCGACTACAAAGTAGCCGACATCACCCTCGCCGACTTCGGTCGGAAAGAAATCGACATCGCCGAACACGAGATGCCCGGCCTGATGGCGACCCGTGCCAAGTACGGCGCTGAAAAGCCGTTGCAAGGCGTCCGTATCATGGGCTCGTTGCACATGACCATCCAGACCGCCGTGCTGATTGAAACCCTCGTTGAGCTCGGCGCCGATGTGCGCTGGGTGTCGTGTAATATTTTCTCCACCCAGGACCATGCCGCCGCGGCGATCGCCGAGACCGGTGTGCCCGTGTTTGCCTGGAAGGGTGAGACGCTCGAGGAATACTGGTGGTGCACTTGGCAGGCGCTCCAGTTCCCCGGTGAGCTTGGCCCCGAACTGATCGTTGACGATGGCGGAGACGCCACACTTCTCATCCACAAAGGGTATGAAATGGAAAACGGCTCCGACTGGGTCAACGGTCCCGCCGATTCCGAGGAAGAGCAGGTCATCAAAAATCTGCTCAAGAAAATCGGTGCCGAGCAGCCGGGCGTGTTCGCCAAGATCGTGGCCGACTGGAAAGGCGTCTCGGAGGAAACCACCACCGGGGTCCACCGTCTCTATCAGATGGCGAAAGAAGGAACCCTCCTTGTTCCCGCCATCAACGTGAACGACTCTGTTACCAAGTCAAAATTCGACAACCTCTACGGATGTCGCGAGTCACTGGTTGATGGGATCAAGCGCGCCACCGATGTGATGATTTCCGGAAAAGTCGCTGTCGTCTGCGGCTACGGCGATGTCGGCAAGGGTTGTGCCCAGGCCCTCCGCGGCCAGGGTGCGCAGGTTGTCGTCACCGAAGTCGACCCCATCTGCGCGCTCCAGGCTGCCATGGAAGGCTACCGTGTGCTTACCGTCGAGGACACACTGGGCTGGGGGGATATCTATGTCACCACCACGGGGAACTACAACATCATCCGGCTTGAGCACATGGAGAAAATGAAGGACCAGGCGATCGTCTGCAACATCGGCCACTTCGATAACGAGATCCAGATCGACAACCTGAACAAGGCCGAGGGTGTCACTCGGCTCAACATCAAGCCGCAGGTCGACAAGTACACTTTCCCGACCGGAAACAGCCTCTACATGCTTGCCGAGGGACGCCTCGTCAACCTCGGTTGCGCCACAGGCCACCCGAGTTTCGTGATGTCAAACAGCTTTGCCAACCAGACACTCGCCCAGATTGACCTCTGGAAAAACAAGGACAGCTACCAAGCCGGTGAGGTGAAAGTGCTGCCGAAGCATCTCGATGAGGAAGTCGCCCGACTCCACCTCGACAAGATCGGCTGCAAGCTCACCACGCTGACTCCGGAGCAGGCCGTCTACATCGGTGTCCAGATCGAAGGCCCCTACAAGCCCGAGCAATACCGTTACTAGGCAAAAGCCGGTCATACAGTGGATCAATACGCTGATTTCCCAAACCCTCGCTGCACGTTGCAGCGGGGGTTTTTTGTGAGCCCGCCGTGATTGCCTTTTTCAAAAAGAAGGATGAGGCTGGCTGGTTTCAAATGGGAGGGAGTCTCAGACATCAGGGCGGGCGTGCCTGTAGTCGCTGGGGGACATGGAGTATTCCTCATGAAACAGCCGGTTAAATTGCGAGACCGACTGGAAACCTGAGTCGAAACATATTTTGGTGATGGCTGTGTCGCTATCGAGTAACAACTCGGCGGCCTGCTCCAGCCTGAGTTCCCGGATGTATTCCGGCAGGCTGTGACCGGTGTCTTTTTTGAAGTGCCTTGAGAGCCAGTCGCTGCTCACACCGCAATGTCGGGCGACATCCGAGACGTGACAATTTTCCGCGTAATGGGTCTGGATGTAGTGGCATGCTTGGCGGATGGTGGCGGTCATGCCCAGTGCGTTCTGCTGTGCTCGTTCCTTCCATTCCCTCTGCAACTGAGGCAGCATGATGGAAGCTAACTCGAGGGCGGCCGCGTATTTCTTTTCAGTGAGGGGTTCGATCTCCGACACGGATGATGACTTTGTGGTGGCCGGGGAGTGGTTGTCATAAACCGGAACCCGGCCCGCCAGGAGGTAAATCTTCGAGTCGGGATAGTCGGTGAGTAAAGCCACCGAAAATCGCTGGCCGGCAAAACATGAACACGAGGTGAACACTCCGATGCCCGCTTCGTCGGCACGTTGGAGTTGCGAGGTGAACGTTTCAGCACAGCGTTGGCAGGCAGGCTCGTTGTGCGTAAGTTGCTGGCACAGCGGATTGTGCACTCTCGCCGCGACACTCTCCCAGCGGTCGTGGAGTGCGTGGATCAAGTCGAGTTCAAGGCCGGTTGCTTTGGTGAAGTCATCGGAGAAGCGCTCCATGGAATAGAGCGCGCGTCCAAACGAGCGAAGCTCTCCCGGCGGGATCCGGATATCCTCTGGTTTCATCGGCTCTGAAAGTAATGTGATTTTATCCTAATGCCAGCTAACAAGTTGCACGTGACAGATTGCTGGTAAGATCGTCTCCTGAGTGTGGATCAGATCAGTTGATGACGGAGTTCAGATGTGCGCTCCCGTTGATTGGATTATTCGGGCGTAAAGGTTCGTGTGTCTCCCGGTATGAATCGAACATTGAATCGAACATTGAGTCCGGCATCGGATCCCAAGGTTGGGTGTCTGATTTCTACTGCGGGGTTTTTGAGAATGATGCGGGGGTGTTTGAGAATACAGGGGGCTGGGTCTGTCTCTTATACACAT
>JARFRT010000090.1 GCA_029287105.1 Akkermansiaceae bacterium
GTAAGGCTCAGAACACAGGTCACACTGTTGGTTCAACGCATGGGTTACACTTATTCGGGTATAGGGTTGCATCCCTTGCCCGCGCTTCTTCCGCGAGCCGATGCTTCCCCGGCATGGCTACGCTCCAACTCCCCGCGCAGATACTCGGTGACTTACTCGGCCAGCGACAGAAAGCGGATTCCAGACATGCCGCCCGTCCTGGCCGAAATATGGCCAAGTCATTTAGAAGAAATTCATGGACAGGCGGGAAGGTTGCACGCGTAATCGTAGAGATCCAGTATTCAGCCTCGGCACTTCTCATGCCCCCACTTGATTCCTTCACGCAAAATCCCGCTACTACCCTTGGCAACTGAACACCCTTTCGCCCATCCATAAAACCACAAACAAAACCATGAAACTAAAACATCGAACTTATTGCGCGGCCCTCGCTTCGCTCACGTCGCTTGCCCTGACCGCCTCGGTCTGGGCGGACGTCAATCCAATCGCTGATGCGGGCGGACCCTACGGCGTCCTATCGGCAGGATCCCTCTCCCTCGACGGCAGCGGCTCGCTGCCCTCCGACACCGGGACCACGATCACCCTCTACGAGTGGGACCTCAATAACGACAGCACCTACGACGTCACCGGGGCGACCCCGGCAGCGATCACCTACGCAGATCTGACGACAACATGGGGAATGACCGCGGGAGCCAATACGATCGTGTTGCGGGTAACCGACGACTCCGGCTCACCGCTCCAGGCAACCGCCACCGGAACCGTTTACATCGACACCCCCGTCCTGACCGGCACGGCCGACGGTGATAACAGTTGGAACACGGCCTCGAACTGGAGCCCCAGCGGCGTCCCTTCAGGTGCGATCGATGCCTTCGTCGATGTGCTCGCCAAGATCAATAGCGCTCCGCCCGCTCACACCGGGGCGCTGACCTTGAATGCCGGGAAGCAGCTCCAGGTCAAGAGCGGTAGCGCGAGTGGTGTCGTGCAGACACCCTCCAGCATCACCCTGAACACCGGGTCCAGCATCCTGTTCACAGACGGCTCGCCGGACTTCGCCCCCTTCGTGTTGGCGGGTGATGCCGAGTTCACATGGAGTGGCGGTGGCGCGCACCATGAGACCATCGAGTTCGATGGTGCGATCTCCGGCTCCGGACAGATGACCTTTAACGGAACGAACAACATTAGTGTCTATTTCAACGCCGCGAGTCCCAGTTGGTCCGGTGGGCTGACAACGAGCGGCGGTAATTGGCGGGTGAGGGCCGAAGCAGACAACTGCTTGGGCACCGGGGACGTGACCATCAATGCGGCGGTTGCCCTGTTGATCAATGCAACCGATGCATTGGACGACTCCGCAACGCTCTACTTGAACGGAGGAAGAGATGGCAAGCTGGCCGCCTCCTTCCAAAAGCTGCATATGTATCAGAGCGACACCGTCAATTACCTGATCGTGGACGGAATCTCACTCCCCGCAGGAACCTACGGCAGAGTCGGGAACCCCAGCACGCCGGACTATGAAGTCGCCTTCATGAGCGGCGACGGCATCCTGACCGTTGCAACCGGTGCAGTCGATAACACGGCTCCCAACGTCACTTCCATCGTGGATCCTGTTGAGGGGAACAACGTCTACGAGAACTTTGGCACGCTGGTTTACACCGTAAGCTTCGACGAGGATATCGACCATACAACCGTGACAGCGGCTGATTTCGACAACGCGGGCACTGCGGGGATCACCATCGGCACGATCACCGAGACCACCCCCCTCTTCAGTCCCTCCGTATTCACCGTCGAGGTGACGACAAATTCCCCGGGGACGATCCAACTCCGGATTCCGACCGGGTCCGTGATTGAAGACCTCGCGAGTAACGTTCTCGTCGTCCCGGTTTTGGATGACACGACCATCAATGTGAAGGCCGGCAGCGCTGTGGCCACCACCATCACCGGCACCGCCGGCAGCGGCGACAGTTGGAAAGACGCGAGCAACTGGAGCCCCGGCAACGACGTGCCGGTAGGCCCGCAGGACGCCATCGTCGATGCCACCGCTAAGATCACCAGCACCCCGCTGGCCTACACCGGGACGCTGACCTTGAACGCTTCGAGGCAACTCCAGATCAGGAACACTAACGCGCTCGGCGTCGTGCAAACACCCTCCAGCATCATCCTGAACACTGGGTCCAGCGTCTATTGCACGGACGGCTCGCCGACAGTTGTCCCCATCACCCTGCTCGGGGATGCCACCATCCAGTTCGCTGGCGGTGGCGCCCACCATGAAACGTGGACCTTCGAGGGGGCGATTACCGGAACCGGCGCACTGACCACGCAGGGACCAGGCAACAACATGAAATTCAGGTTCAATGCCGACAATGCCAGTGCGAGTTGGAGCGGCGGACTGATAGCCAACGGGGGCAACGACGGGGTGTGGGCCGATGCCACCGGTTCGCTCGGCACGGGAGATGTGACCATCAATTCCGGCGTCTCGCTCGCGATCGCTGCCGTCGATGCCATGGACGACGGCGCAAGGCTCGATCTCAATGGCTCGGCGGCGGCGTCCGGCAAGGCTGGATTCAGTGGCGAAAAGCTGAAGATGGACGCGGACGACACCATCGGGACGCTCTTTATCGACACCGTGCAGCAGGTAGCAGGCAAGTATGGCAAGGTCGGCAACGTCAGTGCCGATTTCCCGGTTGCCTGGATCAACGGCAACGGCCTCCTGACCGTGCTCAGCGGTGGCGTTGTCGCTCCAACCTACGCCTCCTGGTCAGGCGGCGCGGCTGCTGCCAACATCGACAGCAACGGTGACGGCGTGAGCAACGGGGCGGCATGGGCACTCGGCGCGGCCGACGTGAATGCCAACGCCATCGGCCTCCTGCCGACCTTGGACAACAGCGATCCCCTCTACGTCATCTTCAACTTCAACCGAAGTGACGAGGCCGAGGCCGATGCCAGCACCGCCATCACGGTGCAATACGGCAGCGACCTGGCCGGTTGG
>JARFRT010000100.1 GCA_029287105.1 Akkermansiaceae bacterium
GCCGCCGCTGGGCCGGTTCATCACCGCCTCGCGCAGTCGATCAAATGACACCCGCTCCCGTTCGCCGATGTTGAGATCAGAGAACGGACTCCCCTTGTCAGCCTGCTCCAACACGGTGAGCAGTCGGGTCCCGTAGCCAAAATTCGACAGTCCAAAATCCTTGTAATCAAAGCTACACACGGCACGCACTTCCAGCTCATATCCAGCCTGTTTGATTTGCTGCAAGGGCACGGCGCCGTCAAAGTCTTCGCGGTCAGGAATCGACTCCAAAGCTTGACGCCAGAACACGGGCACCCGGCTATGGAAAAACGAGAACCAGGAAAGATGCGTGGCGTTGGAGGCCGACCATGTTCCGTCGAACGGCTGACACTCGGTGTCGCGGAACTTACTGAGAAAAGGGGTCACATCGGGCCGGATCGCATCACCTCGTGCGCTCTCAACCATGAAGATGTAGACGTCCGGTTTATGGTCAAGCTCGGGTACCCGTCCTTGGTTCTCAGCCAGGCCTGAATGAAAACTCACCCGATAAATACCGACGCCTTGGGGTGGGGCGAATAACCCGAGGTGAAGATTGAAGGCCTTGTGCTCTTCCTGCCAGGCAACAACCGGTTTCAACTTCGAGCCGACCCCCTGCTCGGCGATGGCACCTATCCAAAACAAGCCAATGATCCCCATGGCCCATGCCATCGAGATACGCATCTGAAAACGCCTTGAAATCAACCAGCAGCCAGCGGTCACAAGCATCGCAAACACAAAGACCGCAGCAACAATCAGCCACGCCCCCACCGGCCCCACATCAAGCCCACTGGTTGCCAGCTCCACCTCGAGATCAAGGCTCCCCGAGGACGTCAGGCCGTTCACCACGTCGAGCAGTGACCGGTTCCACATGATCCCGAGCAGTTGATCCATGATGACGAGCAATGGCGCAAGCCCTAACACCAGCCACGGTGTCCAACGCAAGTACTTGGGCGCAGCACGCATCGTCATTTCCGTGAGCAGGTAAACAAACCCCACAACCAGACCCTGGGTGAAAACCCTTCCTAACAAAACACCCGCCTTCGGGCCAAACGAGATATCCAGCCCCCAGACCAGCGTCAGGTTGTTTACGACCAATACAAGAAAAAGCAGAATGAAAAATACCGCATTCCAGCGGTTCCCCACCCCCAACCAATCGACAAAACTCCAAAACCCGCGGACCTTCTTCAACTTCTTCCCGCCCGCACCGAGAGACCCCTTGTCGCGGAAAACAAAGGCGAGCACCAACCCGACCACCAGTATGCCTGCCACCAGAGGCAGAAAATAGGCATGCAGGAAATCAGTAACACTGGCCAGCACACCGACCGCGAAAAGCAGCACCGCCGCCGCCGACATCACGGCATCAAACCGACCCTGCAGCCATTTGCCCAATCGCCACCAATATCCGCCCACGATGCCGCCCAAGGTGCAGAGACCGGTGCCAATCATCAGATTAAAACCCAAATTCCCCGCCCCCTGCCGCACCGAAAGCTGCATCGACTCAATCTCCCAGGCCCCCGTGAAAGGCACCATGGCGCAAAGGATCGCGCCCAACCATGCCAGCAGATGCTGCCATTGAAAGCTGTCCTTGTTCTGTGTTTCCCCTATGCGCATGTGACTGCTGCTTACCAAGGCATTCCCATATAAGCAAGCACCGCGTGTGAGGCCTGCTCCGCGGATCACGCCCCCTGCTCCCGCTGAATAGCGGCACGCACGATCCTCGCCTGACCATAACTCACCTGCCCCTGGCTCCCTTCAATGACGGGTTTCAAGGCCGACGAGCCATGTTCATCAAACAACGCCCGGGCCAGAGCCTCGGTCGCCTCGCTGACAAATTGCCTCACGCTTATCTCCTCGCCCTGCTCCATCAGATGGGAAATATGCCCCTCCACCGTGCTCCGTGCCATACCACGCCGGGTCACGATTTCGTCGAGACCCAAGCCTTCCCGGATCAATTCCTGGGTCGCCCGATAGGTCTCCCCCATACCCCGCTTCACCGTGCTTGCCTTCGATGCCATGGCGGGCCCCGCCCAATCCTGTCGCTGCTCCCGCACGCCGGGGTGATCGGCGAGGAAGTTTCCCACTTCCCCGATAAAACGGGCGCCGTAACGGGCGTGTTTATTATCGCCAATACCGTGAAGCCGGAGGAACTCAGCCTCACTCGCCGGCATATACGCGGCGATCTCCCTGAGTGTGCGGTCGGAAAAAACCACATA
>JARFRT010000131.1 GCA_029287105.1 Akkermansiaceae bacterium
CACGAGTCTCGTGGGCTCGGAGATGTGTATAAGAGACAGGTCCTGCGTCGAGTGTTTCCGGGCGGTAGAGGATGGACAGTGTTTCCGACTGGAAACCATCGAGGTCGATATCGCGCAGGCGGGCGAGTTCGTCGTTGTTGACCAGCGGGCTTTCCAGGCGGATCATCCGGCAGTTTTCCGGCCCCGGGTGGAGGATGTCGCTTTCGGATCCGACAAAGGTGACGCTGGAGGTGATGAGTTCCTCGCGGATCGGGTCGATGGCCGGGTTGGTCACCTGGGCGAACAGTTGGCGGAAGTAGTTGTAGAGGAGCTGTGGCCGGTCGGAGAGCACCGCGACCGGGGTGTCGTTACCCATGGCACCGAGCGGCTGGTTGCCGGTCATCGCCGAGGGGGCGAGGATGAGCCGCTTGTCCTCGAAGGTGTATCCAAAGGCGCGGTTGCGCTGAGTGAGATCGTGGCCGGTGATGGCTGGAATGGCCTCACCTTTGGCGAGATCGGCAAAGAAGAGGCGGTTGTTTTCCAGCCATTCGCCGTAGGGTTTTTCCTGGGCGATTTCTTCCTTGATTTCGGCGTCATCGATGATGCGGCCTTTTTGGGTATCGACGAGGAACATGCGTCCCGGTTCGAGACGGCCTTTTTTGATCACGGTGGCGGGATCGACATTGAGGACCCCGACCTCTGAAGCCATGATGACCATGTCGTCGTTGGTGACGTAGTAGCGTGACGGGCGCAGGCCGTTGCGGTCGAGGATGGCGCCGATGGAGACGCCGTCGCAGAATGCGATGGAAGCGGGGCCGTCCCAAGGTTCCATGAGGGTGGCATTGTATTCGTAGAATGCCTTTTTGGTGTCGCTCATGTGCTGATGGTTTTCCCAGGGCTCGGGGATCATCATCATGATGGCCTGAGGGAGGGGGCGGCCTGAGAGCACGAGGAATTCCAGGCAGTTGTCAAACATGGCCGAGTCCGACCCGTCGTCGCGGATGATGGGCAGGAGTTTGTCGAGGTCCCTGCCGAGCACGCCGCTGGCGAGCAGTTTTTGGCGTGCTTGCATCCAGTTGGCGTTGCCCCGCATGGTGTTGATCTCACCGTTGTGGGACATGTAGCGGAATGGCTGGGCGCGGGGCCAGCTGGGGAAGGTGTTGGTGCTGAAGCGCGAGTGAACCAGGGCCATGGCGGATTCCATGGTTTCGTCTTGGAGGTCGGGGAAGTAGTCCTTCAACTGCCAGGTGGTCAGCATTCCCTTGTAAATGATCGTGCGCGCGGAGAGTGAGATGGTGTAGAAGTATTCGCCGCCACTGGTCGAGCAGTAGCGAATGGCTTGGGATGCGCGGCGCCGGATGACGTAGAGCTTACGTTCGAAGTCCTGGTCGTCCGTGATTTCCGGAGCGCGGGCGACGAAGATTTGCTTCATCTGCGGCTCGGATTCGCGGGCGG
The DNA here is from genome assembly GCA_029287105.1 of Akkermansiaceae bacterium. Lineage (GTDB taxonomy): Bacteria > Verrucomicrobiota > Verrucomicrobiia > Verrucomicrobiales > Akkermansiaceae > Oceaniferula. The sequence goes on from JARFRT010000131.1 coordinate 1,435, forward strand.
CCTTGCCGAGACTGTCGCTCTTTACCGGAACATCGCGCCAGCCGAGAACGGTCTGGCCTTCTTTTCTGACCATTTTCTCGTACGCGGCGACGGCGGCCGCGGCGTCCTCGGGGTCGGGGGAGAGGTGGACGAAGCCGACGGCGTACTGGCCTTCCTCGGGCAGGGTGAATCCGAGTTCCGGGGTTACGGATTTGAAAAACTGGTGGGGCAGTTGGATAAAGATGCCGGCGCCATCACCCGTGGCTTCATCACAGCCGCAGCCGCCGCGGTGTTCCATGCAGACGTTCATTTCGAGTGCTCCCGAGATGATGCTGTGTGATTTTTTACCCTTGAGGTGGCAGAGGAATCCGACGCCGCAGGAGTCGTGTTCATTTTCGGGATCGTAAAGTCCCTGGGCTGGGGGTAATCCGAGTGGCTGTTTCATAGTGGTGTTCATCTCCGACATAAATAAATGGTTGATTGGGCTATCTCATCACAGGTTGTTGCGATGAGGGGTTTTGGTGGGGGTGTTTTTTGAAAGTTTGGCGGGCGGTCGACTGCCTTGTGTGGACTGTTTTTATCGGTTTTCGCAAGTGATTTCTCGCTGGCAGAAGGGAATTTACGCAATATGGGCGGATAGTATAGGGCAAATATACGGATGACACGAGGAATTTCAGTGTGACGAGAGCAGCTTGATGGCGGAAAAGGCGATGGTGATCAGGTAAATCATGAGCACAACCAGGATCATGATGGCCATTTGTTTCCAAAACGCGCGTTGATGGGCGACGGCTTGTTCGAGGTCCTCGATCCGGTTGCTAACGGTCAGCCGGGTGATGGACTTCTCGTAGCGTGACAGCCAGAGTGAGGGGATGAGAAAGAGCACCGCGAGGATGAGGAAAAAGAGACCGAGCAGCAGAAGGTAGTGGGCCGGGAACCTGCCTGCCATTGCGCGCAGGGTGATCAGGGCGATGAGAATCAGGAATCCGGAGGTGATATAGCCAGCGAGGCTGCAAAACCTAACCCAGGGACGGGTGCCGCGAAGGTGTTCGACCACGACTGCGGGCACAGGGCTGTCGTCTGCGCAGTCGGGGTCGGGGTTGGCATTGGGGGGTTGATAGGGGTCGCTGGGCATGACGTGGCGAGTATTCCGTTGGCCGTCATGGGTTTGAAGTAAAAACGGCGAATTTTGGCATTTTCATCTTGGAGAAACTGCCGATAGTTCGTTGCGGCGTCCCGGGTTGGGAATGGGGCGTCGGACCGGCGCGATAAATATGGCTTGAGAGGCTGTATCCGGGAGATTGAATGCCATGAGCCGCGAGATCAAACATGCCGGGAGCAATCCTGACCGACCGATACCTGACGGTGATTCGGTGGTGTTGGGTGAGCCTATGGAGCTGGGTGGCAAGCTGGCGGGGCTGTCATTGCCAAGGCAGGTGATGGCGCTGGCGCTTTGGCCGTTTTTGCAAAACCTGATGGGCGTCGGGGTTGGTTTTGCGGATATGATGATCGCGGGGAGGATGGAGCAGGGGACTTCTGCCGAAGCGATCATGGACATGATGGGGGCGTCGATGTACCTGATGTGGCTGTTGATGATTTTGCAAGGGGCGATGGCGACGGGGGCGATGGCACTGGTATCGCGGTCAACCGGGGCGCGCGATATGAAAGCGGCCAACCTGGCGCTCGGGCAGTCGTTACTTCTCGGCATGGCATCGGGTGTGGTCAGTGGCGTGATGATATGGATGGTGACACCCACGATGGCAGGATTTTTTGGTTTGAGTGAGCTGGCGACCCAATACGTCATGGACTACATGCGTGTGGCGGCCTTGCTGGCGCCCTTCAGTGGTATTCTCTTTGTCGCCAGCAGTTGTTTGCGGGGTTATGGCGACACGATGAAGCCGTTTTTTGCCATGTTGATTGTCAATGCGGTCAACGTCGGTCTGAGTTTGTTTTTTGTTTACCAGTTGGGTTGGGGCGTCAAGGGCCTGGCTGCCGGGACGGTGATCGGTTGGGCGGCGGGTGGCGCATTTATTTTATGGTTTCTGCGGCCCCAGAGTAAAACCCGCCGAAAAGCGGGCGAGGTGGGCGAACCGCTGGTGCTGCGGATGGAGAATTTGCGTTACGACATGCCGATGCTGCGGAGAATCTGGAGGGTCAGCTGGCCGTCAATGATTGAAATCATCGGGATGTGGTCGGTGCACGCCGTCGGGGTTTATTTCATCGGGACCCTGAAGGCGGGGACGATGGGCGCGCATGCGATGGTGGTCCGACTCGAATCGGTGAGTTTTATGCCCGGCTTCGCCATCGGTATGGCTGCCAGCACGTTGACCGGACAGTACCTCGGCGCAGGTGATAAGGAGATGGCTAAAAAGGCCGTACGCTTCTGCTGGATGGTGGCCGTGATTACGATGGGCGGGGCGGGGCTCCTGATCTCGTACTTCAACACCGAGTTTCTCGCGCTGTTTGGCAACCCCGGCACGGAGCAGTATGAGGTGGCGGCGCCAGTGATCCGATTTGTCGGCCTGTTCCAGGCGCTGACCGCGACGATGATGGTGATGAAGATGGCGATGCGTGGTGCCGGTGCCACGCGTCTGGTCACGGTCTATTCGTTTGCCTCGATGGGGGTCGTTCGTGTCGGCGGCATATGGGCCGCCATGCACTGGTTCGACATAGGCCTGTTAGGACTGTGGCAGGTGATGCTGCTCGACGTCCTGCTGCAGGCCACGATTTTTGTCTATCTGCACTTCAAAGGCGACTGGCTGAATACGGAGGTGTAGGATTTTGGAAGTCGGGAAGTCGGGAAGTCCTGAAGTCCTGAAGTCCTGAAGTCCTGAAGTCTGGAAGTCTGGAAGTCTGGAAGTCTGGAAGTCTTGGGGGCGGGGAGTTATGGGGTTGGGAGGCGGGAGGCACCTTTCATGAATGATTCAAAGTAGGGAGGGATCTCTGTGTTGAAGGTCATGGTTTCTTTTGAGAACGGGTGGGTGAGGGTCAGGCTGGCTGCGTGCAGGGTCAGTCGTTTGACTCCCTTTTCGCCGGCGCCGTATTTTTTGTCGCCGACGACGGGATGGCCATGGTCGGCGAGGTGGACACGGATTTGGTGTTTTCTGCCGGTGAGCAAATTGATTTTCAGCAGGCTGTAGTCCTTGGTTTCCTTGATGACCTGATAGGAGGTTTGGGAGAGTTTTCCCTTTTTGGAGTCCTTGGTTGAATACATTTTGTGCACGCCGTTTTCTGCGAGATAGGAAGTGAAGGTTCCTTCTTTCTGGGCAAGGTTGCCATGAACGACGGCGTAGTAGCTTTTTTCAAAATGTGACCACTCTTGTTGCAGGTAGGATTTTGCTTCCTCGTGCTTGGCGAAAACGAGGACGCCGGATGTTTCCCGGTCAAGGCGGTGGACGATGAAGACCCGGTTTCTTGATTTGGCGACTCCCTTGCGTACGTAGTCATTGAGATAGGCGTACGCGGTTTTGTCCCGCTCGCGATCGTTACTCATGGTCAACAGGGCGCTCGGTTTCTCGATCACAAGGATATCGTAATCCTCGTAGAGAAGGGTCAGGCTCTTCGGGTGGAATTTTTTGGGGGTGGGTTTGAATTTTTTGGCACGCTTCTTCATGATATTCGGCTTGCGGGAGGTTTAGCCCAGTGGTCGCGGATCAGCGAGACAAATAGCTGGGGTGTCAATGTTGACGAAGTTCCTTCTTGCCCGATTGCCTTGGTTGGTATGATTATCCGCGTATGCAATTTTCCAATGTAACGGCCAATGCCAAGGCGAATGTCTACTTCGAGGGTAAGGTGGTGTCCCATGGGATCACCCTGGCGGACGGAACGACCAAGAGCTTTGGGATCATCTTCCCCGGAAGCTACCACTTTGGTACTGAAAAGGCGGAGCGGATGGACATCACCGATGGCCAATGTTCGGTGACGCTGGACGGATGTGATGGCAGCGATAGCTTTACGGCCGGGGATCACTTCGATGTTCCCGCCAACTCGGGCTTCACCATCGAGGTGGGCGAGGAGATTTGCCAGTACGTTTGTTCCTATATCGAGTCTTAAGTACGCTCGGAAGGGGCGCTTCTTACGAGGTTAGCACCCATGCGTACTCTTTGGCGATCTGGTCTGCGATCGGGATTTGCAAGCTGTCGGGGAGGACTCCCCAGGTGTAGGTCTCGATCTCGAAATGGCTGCAGAAGCCGGGGTGTTTTTTTAGATAATCAAGGGCGTCGACGGCGTGGCTCTGGGTGGATGCCATTGGTGCTTCCGGCTGGGCATAGAGTGGGATATGGAAATGGATACGCGCATCGCGGGTGGTATTGAGTTGGATGCTTCCGGTATCCAGCGCGGCGAAGAAGTCGGGGAGGTCTTTGAAGCGGGTGAGCTTGCCCTGGTCGTCACGAGTGATGACCTGATGCAGGTAGGTGGGCTCGTCGAATGCGTGGATGGCGCTGAGCGCATCGGCGGCTGCGGGGTCGAATGCGAGGGCCGATGAGAGGTGGACTTTTGAAATCCTTAACCCTGCAGAGCGCAGGGCGTCGAGCGACGGGTGGCAGTCGTTGAATTCGAGTGCAAAGTGGCAGGTGTCGTAGTTGATGCCGATCCGTCGTTTGACGAGTTCCGGGTCATCGACGGTGGCGAGGAAGCGGTCGAAAAACGCGAGCGTTTCCTCGGTGTTTTCAAAGTGCCCTAACGGTTCTGGCTCGAGGCCGAGGTGGAGGTCGCGGTTCGATTCGGCCGACAATTTTTCGATATGCTGCGCGCACGCTTCCAGGTTTTTGAAGATGGCAGACTCATCGGCATGAAACTCCTTGAACGAGCCGGGTAGGGTGGAAACCGAGCCGTCGACGCCCTCAGGCACGAGCCGGGCGATGATGGTGAAGAGCTTGTTGGTGTAGTGAAGTCGGTCCGCCGATGACCAGTCCGGTTGGTAGACTTTTTCCTTCACGCGGGTGCCGTGGAACGAGCCGTAGGGGAAGCCGTTGATGGTGAAGACGTAGCAGTTTTCATCACTCAACCATTGCTGGAATTGTTGCAGCTTGTCGCCTTGAAGCAGTTCCTCGGCGGCGATGGCGGAGAGGCGCAGTCCGATGGCGTAACCAGGGGACAGGGGGCGGGAGTCAGGTGTCAGG
>JARFRT010000174.1 GCA_029287105.1 Akkermansiaceae bacterium
CAACCCCCCCCAACTCACCCCCCCCCCGCCCCCCCCCGGTCCCGCCGCTACCGACCATCGGCCTGAGGTTCCCGCCGCGGGCACTATCGACCTTCGCGATGCTGATGGCATAGGTCTCACCGTAGAGGGTGCGCCGTTCGCTGTGGCCGAAGATGACGTAACGAACATAAAGCTCCTTGAGCAGCCTCGTGCTGACCTCGCCGGTAAAGGCACCGTTATCCTGATCGGACACATTCTGCGCGGCAATCGCCACGTCGGAATTTGAACTCAGGGCGGCGATAGCGGCCGGGATGGAGACGAAGGGAGGGGCAATGACGACGTCAACCTGATCGGTGATGTTGTCGAGTTTACCTGTGAAGGTGGAGAGAAAGTCCGCGGTCTCTTTAGGGCCGAGGTTCATCTTCCAGTTAGCTGCGATAATTGGTTTGCGCATGATGTTTTGAATTAAGGGGTGATAATTGAGAATTGAGAGTTGAGAATGATGTGCTGTCGGGGAGGGGCACCTAGACCTCGGTGAGGGCGGCTACTCCGGGAAGCTCCTTGCCCTCGAGAAGTTCGAGGGAGGCACCGCCGCCGGTGGAGATAAAGGTGACCTGATCTTCGAGGCCGTATTTTTTAACCGCGGTCACGGAGTCGCCGCCACCGACAATGGACAGGGCGTCGCTCTTGGCCACGGCTTCGGCAATCGACTTGGTCCCGGCTTCAAAGGAGGCCATTTCAAAGACACCCATCGGGCCGTTCCAGACGATGGTTTTGGCCTTCATGATTTCAGCGGAAAACTCCTCGATGGCGGCATCACCGATGTCGAGACCCATCCAGCCGTCATCAATGCCCGCTCCGGCCGAGGCGACGACCTTGGTTTCCACACCGTCCTTGAACTCCTGCGAGATCCGATTGTCGGCAGGCAGCAGGAAGCGGGTGTGCTTTTCCTCGGCAAGCTTGAGGATATCAAGTGCCAGGTCGAGTTTGTCGTTTTCGACCAACGAGTCACCCACGGGATGCCCCTGCGCCTTGCGGAAGGTGTAAGCCATGGCACCAGCGATGATAAAAGTATCCGCCTTTTCCAGAAGGGCCGTAATGACCTCGATCTTGTCGCTGACCTTGGCTCCGCCCATGATCACAAGGAAAGGCCGCTCGGGCGCGGCAAGTTTATCACAGAGAAACTCGAGCTCACGCTCGATGAGAAATCCCATCGCACTCTGGCCAACGTGATGCGTCACCCCCTCAGTGGAAGCATGGGCACGGTGGGCCGTACCAAAGGCGTCGTTCACAAATAGATCAGCTCCACCAGCAAGCATACGGGCAAAATCAGCGTCGTTCGCTTTCTCCCCGGCGTGGAAACGGGTGTTTTCCAAGAGGAGAACCTCGCCCGGTTGAAGGGCGGCGCGGGCAGCTTCGGTTGCGTTGCCGATACAGTCATCGGCAAAGGCCACGCCTTTACCTAACAATTCAGCAAGACGCAGCGCGGCGGGACGGAGCGAATACTTCGGATCCGGCTCACCCTTCGGGCGTCCGAGATGAGAACAGAGCACCAGCTTGGCACCTCCGTCGAGAAGATGCGTGATACTCGGCAGGGCTGCCACGATACGTGTATCGTCGGTGATTTCACCGGCAGCATCCAGAGGGACGTTAAAATCGACCCGCATCAGGACGGATTTACCGCTGAGCTCGAGGTCGCGAATACTTACTTTGGCCATTGTTTGTTAGGATGGGAATGATTGAGAAAAAAGGCGGGGAAAGTTTCCCTCCCCCGCCTTGGTAAATATCATTGTTGATTAGGCACCCAGCAAACCGAGGCCATCAGCGGCGCGGCAGGAGTAACCCCACTCGTTGTCATACCATGAACAAACTTTAACGAAGTTGCCATCGTTTACCATGGTGAGACCTGAGTCGAATACCGAACTGTGAGGATCGCTAACGATATCCTGAAGAACCAGCGGATCTTCGGAGTAGCTAAGGATACCCTTCATTGGACCGGCAGCTGCGGCCTCTTTGAAAGCGGCGTTCACTTCCTCAACGGTGGTTTCGCTCTTAAGAATAGCAACGAAGTCAGTGAGTGATCCGGTAGGAGTAGGAACCCGGAAGGCACCTCCGATAAGCTTACCCTGCATTTCAGGGATCACTTCACCGATCGCAACAGCGGCTCCCGTAGAGGAAGGCACGATGTTGACAGCAGCAGAACGGCCGCGACGAAGGTCACCGTGCGGTGCGTCAAGAAGGTTCTGGTCACCTGTGTAGGAGTGAATCGTGCTCATGAAGCCTTTTTCAATTCCCCACTTGTCGTTAAGAACTTTAACGAGTGGTGCAAGACAGTTGGTGGTGCAGGATGCGTTGGAAACGATGTTGTGCTTGGCGGGATCGTAAAGATCGTCGTTGATTCCAATGCACATGGTGAGGTCCGGGTTCTTGGCAGGTGCGGAAATAAGCACCTTCTTAGCTCCAGCGTCGATGTGCTTTTGGGCACCTTCGCGTGAGGTAAAGAATCCGGTCGACTCCAGAACAACGTCTACGTTGAGCTCTGCCCATGGGAGGGCTGCGGGGTCACGCTCTGCGGTAGCGTGAATTTTATGTCCGTCAACGATGATCGACTCGTCATCATAAGTCACACTGTAGGAAACACGACCCTGTGAGGAGTCATACTTCAGCAAGTGTGCCAGAGTCTTGTTATCGGTGAGGTCGTTGATTGCGACGACGTTCTTGAGTTCGCCTTTCTCGACAAGGGCGCGCAGTACGTTGCGGCCGATGCGTCCAAATCCATTAATTGCGTATGTAGCCATGGTGTTTTCCAATTGTTAAGCCGAGCCACAGGGGCGGCGCGGGGGCGGAGATTATGATCGGCGATTTCACTACGTCAATACCTGCGTGAATCATTTATTGACGTAAACGACGCATATCGTGTGGGCCGCAGTGGCTTATTAAGTGGTACAATCCTATCGCAAGGGCATCTGATCCATGCTAGCCATGCTTCCCGTCATGAACGATCATCCTGCTCCATCATCCCTTTCTCAAGCATCTCAAGCCCCCGATCCATCGCTGAGCCCGGCCCAGCCGATGAGCCCCTACCAGACACCGCACAGCCTGGTACAGCCCGAGGCCCCGGGAAACGATGTGTCGGTCCTGGTCATCAGCCACCTCGTGCGCACCCGCAAATGGGTGCGCCTCTGCAGTGTGCTTGGATTTATCGGCTCAGGCCTGATGCTGCTCGCCGGATTGGCCATGATGATCTCGGGAAGCGCCATCGGCAGTTCCGCTGCGATGAAAGGCATGGGCTATGGCACGGGATTGTTTTTCGTTATGGGCCTGGTCTACCTCGTATTCGCACTGCTCTATATCTACCCGTCGCTGCGGCTCTGGCAATACGCATCCTCCATTAGCCAACTGGAAGCCACGTCATCCTCTTTTCACCTCGAAACCGCACTCGACAAACAAAGGTCATTCTGGAAATTCGTCGGCCTGATGATCTCCATCATCATCGGCCTCTACGCCATGGCGATCGTCTTTGCCATCATAGGAGCCACCGCGACGCAACTGTAGTGGCTCCGCGCTCCCGGCAGAGCACTTTTTTATGTTGCTAATCCGGGAATCCACGCCTAAGGCTCGCTTTCCAACCTCCCCCGCCCAGGCTAGTCATCGATTGTTCCTTGATTCCGAGCCCAAGCGGACTCAACAACCAACGATTGATACCATGACAGACGTCCCCTTTGCCCAACTCGGCCTGAGCGCCGAGCTCCTCGATGCCATCCACGACCTCGGCTATGAAAGCCCCTCACCCATCCAGGCCCTGGCAATCCCGCCCATCCTCGAGGGCAGGGATATCGTCGGCCTCTCCGAAACCGGTTCCGGCAAAACGGCGGCATTCACGCTGCCCGCCCTGCAAATGATCGACACCGAGGCCGCCGAGGCCCAGGTGCTCATCCTGTCGCCCACCCGCGAACTTTGCGTCCAGGTCTGCGAGGAAGTCCATCGGCTCGGTGCTAAAATGAAAGGTCTGCGCGCCGTCCCCGTCTACGGAGGCACACCCATCGACCGCCAAATCACCCAACTCAAGCGTGGCGCCCACATCATCGTCGGCACCCCGGGCCGCCTGCTCGACCACCTCCGCCGCAAGACGCTGAAGCCCGCGACCATCAAACTCGCCATCCTCGACGAGGCCGACCGCATGCTCGACATGGGATTCCGCGAGGACATGGAAGACCTGCTCGGTGCCATGCAAGCGGATCACCAGACGCTCTTCTTCTCTGCCACCATGAACAAGCAGGTGCAGAAATTGATCCAGAAATTTGGCAACGACCCTGAGGAACTTTCCATCAAGGGGCAAACAAAAACGGTCTCCACCGTCACCCAGTCCTATTACGAAGTGCGCAACCGCTCCAAGGTCGAGGTGCTTACCCGCATCCTCGATATGGACAACCCGAAACTCGCCGTCATTTTCTGCAACACCAAACGCAGCGTGGACGAATGCACCGAGGCCCTGACGGCGCGCGGCTACGGCGCCGACCGCCTCCACGGCGATATCAGCCAACAGGCACGTGAACGCACCACCCGCCGCTTCCGCGACGGCGCCTTCGAACTACTCGTCGCCACCGACGTCGCCGCCCGCGGTCTCGATATCGAGGACGTCGAGGCCGTATTTAATTACGACATCCCCCAGGACCCGGAGGACTACGTCCACCGCATCGGACGCACCGGGCGGGCCGGCCGCGAAGGCCGCGCCATCAGCTTTGTCTTCGGACGTGACATCTACCGCCTGCAAAGCATCGAACGCTACACCAAGCAACACATCCAACGCGCCAAAATCCCGACCCAGGAAGAGGTTGAGGGGAAACGCGCCGACCAGCTCTTTGACCTGGTCCAAGGCCGTTTGGAAAAAGAGGTCAGCCATGGCTTCCGCCACTACATCGACCGCCTGCTCGACCAGGGTCATACCGCCACCGACATCACATCCACCCTTTTCGAACTGCTGCGTGAATCCATCGGCCGCGAGGGCGAATCCATTGCCGAGGACAGCCCGCACTACAAACCGGACAGTCAAAAATCCCGCAAGGAACGCCAAGACCGTGGTGACCGCCAGGACCGGGGCGAACGCCGCGACAAAGGTGGCCGCAGCGACCGCAAACCCCGTGAAAAAAACCCGAATGCCGTCACCCTTTTCCTCAGCCTCGGCAAAGCCGCCAGCGTTGGCGCAGGCGACATCCTCGGCATGTTCTACCGCGAGGGCAAAATCCCCGACGGCACGGTCGGCCAGATCCAGTTGTTCGATCGCCACTCGCTCGTGGACGTCGACAAGGAAGTCGCCGACCAGCTCATGAAAAACCTCGAGAACTCGAAACTTCGCAATCAAAGGTTCCGTATCGGCCCGGACCGCATGAGCTAAACGCGTAAAAGGCTGGCCGCCCCACGTCAATCCCCTCTCTCTGCGTCGCCATGGACAATGACCGCCATCACCCCGATGACACGCCGGACGGCCTGACGTACGGCCTTCTGGGCGATGACACCCAGTCGACCCCTGAGAAACTGGACAAGTACACCGGTGTGGTCGATTGGGAATATCTCAAACCCCACTTCGATTCCGGTGCCCTCATCTATGTCGATCCGACCCTCGCCATCACCGAAGTCGGCCAGGCCCTGGCAGACGACGACAAGGAGAAGATAGCCGCCTGGCTCAAGTCCGGAGACATCGTTAAGCCCTCCGACCCGCACGCCCGGTGGTGGCAGGACAACCCGCAGGAGTTCACCGCCCTGGTCGTCTCCCCCTTTGTCCTGATGCAGCCGGTGCGCTGCGCTTAAGCTGCAAGTATCATACTGCAAGGACCAAGCCCGCAGCGACGCGGGCACAAAAAAGCCTCACATCCGAAAATGTGAGGTCTTTTTTTGCCTTAAAAGTAAAGTGGCGGGATGGACGGGACTTGAACCCGCGACCTCCGGCGTGACAGGCCGGCGCTCTAACCAACTGAGCTACCACCCCTTTACTTTGCTTGGGCGGGCGGAACCTAGGAAGATTCCCCCCCGCTGGCAATCACTTTTTTCATCAAATCGGCATTTTTATGCCAAGGCGACGCCAAACCCCGCGCCAGCCCTACGCCAACGCCTCCACCGCAGCCTCCAGGCTGGCGACATCCTCGACCGAAATCACCTGTACCGACTTGTCAATGCGGCCCATCAACCCCGCCAGCACCTTACCCGGCCCGAGTTCGAGAAAGGTGGTATTGCCTTCCGCCACCAGCTTCTGCATCGACGCCGTCCAGCGCACCGACCCAGTCACCTGCTGTTCGAGCATCGATTTGATATCATCCGCCCCGTCCACGGCGCGCGCCGCAAAGTTGCAAACCACCGGAATCGACGGCTCGGAAAGTTCTACCTCGGCCAGCACCGCCGCCAGCTTTTCCTGGGCGCTCTGCATCAGCCGCGAGTGGTAGGCACCCGCGACATTGAGCTTTTTACCCATGCGGACGCCGCGGCTCTTCGCCTCCGCCACCGCCTTGTCAATGCCGGCTTCGTCACCCGAGATCACAATCTGCCCGACCGTGTTGTAATTCGCCACGTCCACACCGCAGTCGGCCGCCAGCTGCGCCACCGCCTCTTCCTCACCTCCAATCATCGCCGCCATCGCGCCGTTGGTCGCATCACAGGCCTCGCCCATGAACAATCCACGCTGCTCGACAATTTTCAGTCCGGTTTCAAAATCGAACGTGCCCGCCAGCGTGTGCGCGGTGAACTCACCCAACGACAGACCCGCCGTCGCCACAGGGTTCAATGCGGGCAGCTTCTCCTGCAGCACCGCAAGACACGCCAGGCCATGCAGATAAAGTGCCGGCTGGCAGCGCGAAGTCTTGGTCAGTTCCTCGTCAGGCCCGTGAAACATGATGTCACTCAAGGAATAGCCCAATGCCTCATCCGCCTTCGCAAACATCTCCCTTACCACCGGATAGGCCTCCGCCAAATCCTGACCCATACCCACCTTCTGCGCTCCCTGACCGGAAAATAATACAACAACGTTTTTCATAGTGCCTTTTTTCTAAGGGACGCCCCCACGATAAGCAAGCCCGCATCGTATCTGCACAGAACTTGCAAAATCACGCGAAACTATTCTTGCAAAATCCCTCCGACTAAGGAACGTTCCCCGCGACCGCAATCAGCTTTGCAATCACGGAGGGGTGGCAGAGTGGTCGAATGCACTAGTCTTGAAAACTAGCGTACCGCAAGGTACCGTGGGTTCGAATCCCACCCCCTCTGCCAGAGCCCAGTCTACCACCGGTAGGCTGGGCTCTGGCATTGAGGGGCTGGGCCGGGATCCCTTTGCAAGCGCAGCGAACAAGGGTTTGAGCGCACACGCCAGTGCGTGTATCACGCATACTACATGTGTGAACTTCCGGAGGAGGAAGTTTACTGATTAGCACAGATCGAGCGGGCGAGGCCAGCGCACAAACAAATATCCCAACTTCCGGAGGAGGAAGTTGGCTCGCTAGCACAGGGCGAGCGGGCGAGCCCAATCCCATCCCTCAAGAGCCGTTCCTTCTCGGCCGCCTGGGCCAATCCGTGCGCGTCGCACCAGCCCATACCCGTAAGGGATTAGGCGGCCGGCCCCCATGGTGCCATCGAACAGCCCTTGCGACGATCAAGCTCCCCCATGATTTCCTCATCATTATCGGACGTCATGGCCCGTCCGGCCCCACCCTGAAGCGCCGAATCAAACAGGTGCGCTGTCGCGGACGGATGCGCCGGCTTGTTCGGACTCTTTTCTCACTCCACGCAAGTTACGATAAATCGTCATCATTGCTCCTAAGCTCAGAAGCAAAATGACCTCTGCGATATAACTTCCAAAATCAAATGCCGCAGGATTCCACGCCGTGACGCCAGGTGCCCCTTGCGACTTCTGCTTGCGTTCATGAAATGCCGTTTGACGTGGTGTTCCGTCCATTGAGTCATTCCATGTCATGTGGTCTGCCTTATAAAACAATGGCCAAACAATTAGACTGCGGCCTGCCGAAGTATTCGTATCCTGATACAATCCGGGAGGAAACAATGAGTGGAGAAAAATCAGGCTAAACATTACGAGCCATATCTTACGCGCTGTCATTGATGTTTTCATATTATGATTGTCGAACGCCAAAGGATAGCCAGCGTAGTGCTGGCGGTCAGCGTGCAGCCCGTAGCGCAGCGGAGGGAAGCACGCTGAGTGACGGCACGTTAAACGCTTGGCTACTCCGACTTGTTCGGTATTTTGGGCGTGCCGGTCTCTCGCACCGAGACCACACGGCCATTCCTGATCTCAGCCGTCAGGTCTACAACGCCGCCCTCAGCGGGGTTGCCGACTGAAGACCACCCTCGGATCTTCTTTCCACTGCCAATGCGAATAGGTCCCGTAAACCAAGTCGCATTCACCGGAGCCTCCCACTTGGGATCGATCATCCTGAGAGGCAGTGGAATTATCGCTCCGACATTGAAGACGCGTACGGATACGAGGCGCAGGTTGCCATCTGCAATCTCCCAAGTCCCCCTGTATCCCCGAAGGCAAGATGAGGGCCGAGCCTCTAGCATTTCGTCCGGCTTCGGATTCGCGGCACTAAAGAAGGAATCGAGTGGCGTCGCGTACATATATAGCAACTCTCCTCGATACTCGATACGCTCGGGTCTTTGAGGTTCCGCCGCAGCGGCGGCTACGCAGGCAAACGCCAATATTACGAAGCAGGTTGTCTTCATGATCTTGTTAGCCGGATGTAAAGCTCAACCGCAGCCTAGGCAACAGTCGAAAATCTAAAATGGTGTTTCGTGAGTGTCGTCCGCGTCACGAGAACGGCTGGCTGCCGGATGCTTCGACTTGTTCGGTGAGTTTTATATCCGTGCCTGTATCAAAACGACAGCTACATACTCCGCATATTCAATGACCCAGATGCTCGCATACTGGTCACGAGAGTCGATACGAAAGGCTCTCTTTTGGTTATGAGAATATTTACCATCGATAAGGTCAAACTCTGGGACCTTACTCACCTCGATACCAGTATCAAAGTCCTCTCCCCCATACCTGTCTCTTATACACATCTGACGCTGCCGACGAATACCAACGCGTGTATATCTCGGGGGTCGCGGGATCATTTAAAAGGGGGGGGGGGGGGGGGGGGGGGGGGGGGGGGGGGGGGGGGGGGGGGGGGGGGGGGGGG